>JAUCDU010000306.1:0-2976 GCA_034674825.1 Giesbergeria sp. | reverse complement strand
TCGTCACCGTCAATTCGCTGCACCCCTTGATGCGCGAGCGTGTGTTGCGCGATTCCGTGCCCATATAAGCAACATGAAACCTTCTCGCGAGGCCGATCTGGTATATGTGGTGCACATGCTTGAATGCATCGACCGTGTGCTTGACTACTGCGCGGGTGGCGAGGCCAGTTTCAGGCAGTCGCGTTTGATTCAGGATGCCGTTATTCGCAATCTTCAGACCATGGCGGAGTCCAGCCAGCGCTTGAGCGATTCCACCAGGGCCATTGCTTCCGAGGTGCCGTGGCGAGCCATCTCCGGATTTCGAAACATCATTGTTCACGATTATCTTGGGGTGGATATTGACATGGTGTGGCAGGTGGTCTCCGCAGAACTACCGGCGCTGCTGACGCAATTGCTGAAGGTCAGAGCCGCGCTGGTTTAAGAATTCTTTCGACTCTCATGAAAATATTGATCACAGGTGCCGATGGTTTCATGGGCAAAAACCTGCAATTGCACTTGGCCGAGCGCAAGGATGTGCAAGTGCGGTGCTTCACCCGCAGCCACTCGGCCGCTGACTTGCCTGAGTTGCTTCAGGGGGTGGATTTTGTGTTTCACCTGGCGGGCATCAATCGCCCGAAAGACCCGCAAGAGTTTGCCGTGGGCAACGCGGGGCTGACGCAGGCGCTGTGCCAGGCGCTGGCCGGTGTGGCCGCCACTAGCGGCAAGCGGGTGCCGGTGGTGTATACGTCTTCCACCCAGGCGGCGTACGCCAATCCCTACGGGCAAAGCAAGCGTGCGGCAGAAGATGCGCTGTTTGCCCTGGCCGCCAGCCACCAAGTGCCGGTGCATGTGTTTCGCCTGCCCAATGTGTTTGGCAAATGGTGCAGGCCCAACTACAACTCCGCCGTGGCCACGTTTTGCCACAACTTGGCGCGTGGCCTGCCCATTCAGGTGAGCGACCCGGCGGCGCCGCTCAGGCTGGTGTACGTGGACGACGTGGTTGCGCGCTTTGTTCAATTGCTCGATGGAGCCGACAGTGCAGTGGATCCCAATGTCTTTGCCACGGTGGCGCCGCAATACACCACCACCGTAGGCGAGCTGGCGGCGCAGATTCAGGCATTCCACGACAGCCGCGCCACCCTGATGACCGAGCGGGTGGGCACCGGGCTGGTGCGCGCGCTGTATTCCACCTATGTCAGCTACCTGCCGGTGGACCGCTTTGCTTACACCGTGCCTCAACATGCGGACCCGCGCGGCGTGTTTGTGGAAATGCTCAAGACGCCGGATTGCGGGCAATTCAGCTACTTCACCGCGCACCCCGGTATTACGCGCGGCGGGCACTACCACCACAGCAAGACAGAGAAGTTCCTGGTCATCAAGGGCCGGGCGCGCTTCAAGTTCAGGCACATGCACACGGGCGAGACGCACGAGCTGCTGACCAGTGGCGACCAGGCAGAGATTGTGGAAACCGTGCCGGGCTGGACGCACGACATCACCAACATTGGGCAAGACGAAATGGTCGTCATGCTCTGGGCCAACGAGGTGTTCGACCGTGCCCAGCCCGATACGTATGCATGCCCAGTTTAAGTATCAAATTGGCCTATAGCGCTTATAGATAAAGCGCTAACAGCTACAAAAATAAGAGTAAACCATGAAGAAGCTAAAGGTCATGACCGTGGTCGGTACCCGGCCCGAAATCATTCGCCTCTCGCGCGTGCTCGCGCGGCTGGACGAGCATTGCGAACATGTGCTGGTGCACACCGGGCAAAACTACGACTACGAGCTCAACCAGATATTTTTTGACGACCTGGGCATTCGCAAGCCCGATCACTTCTTGAACGCTGCGGGTGGCAATGCCGCGCAGACCATTGGCAACATCATCATCGCCGTCGATGCGGTGTTGGCCGATGTCGCGCCCGATGCCCTCCTGGTGCTGGGCGACACCAACAGCTGCATGGCGGTGCTGCCCGCCAAGCGGCGCAAGGTACCGGTGTTCCATATGGAGGCCGGCAACCGCTGTTTTGACCAGCGGGTGCCTGAAGAGATCAACCGCCGCATCGTCGATCACACGGCCGACATCAACCTCACCTACAGCAGCATTGCCCGCGAATACCTGCTGCGCGAGGGCCTGCCGCCCGACATGGTGATCAAAACAGGCAGCCCCATGGCCGAAGTGCTGGCGCACTACCGCCCGCGCATCGATGCCTCTGACGTGCTGAGCCGCTTGGGCTTGGCTGAGGAGCAGTTCTTCGTGATCAGTGCACACCGGGAAGAAAACATTGATTCCGACCTGAACTTTGGCAAGCTGGTGCAGGTGCTCAATACCGTGGCCGAGCAATACGGGCTGCCAGTCATCGTTTCCACCCACCCCCGCACGCAAAAGCGCGTGGACGCGTTGGGCGCGCAGTTTCATTCCAACGTGCAGTTGCTCAAACCGCTGGGCTTTACCGACTACAACCGGCTGCAGTTGGCAGCCAAGGCGGTGCTCTCTGACAGCGGCACCATCAATGAAGAATCGTCCATCCTCAACTTCCCCGCGCTGAACCTGCGCGAGGCGCACGAGCGCCCCGAGGGCATGGAAGAGGCCGCGGTGATGATGGTGGGGTTGGAGATAGATCGCGTCATGCAAGGCTTGGCCATTCTGGACGGCCAGCCGCGTGGCGATGTCCGGTTGCTGCGCCAGGTGGCCGACTACAGCATGCCCAACGTGTCCGACAAGGTGCTGCGCATCATCCACAGCTACACCGATTACGTGAACCGCGTGGTGTGGAAGAAGTACTGAGTCGAATGTCTGCGCCACGCCCCGCCCGGGTGCTGCTGCTGACGCAGTGGTTTGACCCAGAGCCCACCTTCAAAGGCATCGTGTTCGCGCGCGAGCTGGTGCGCCAGGGGTTTGAAGTCGAGGTGGTCACGGGCTTTCCCAATTACCCCGGTGGCAAGGTATACCCCGGCTACCGCATCAAGTGGCTGCAGCGCGAGGTCATCGATGGCGTACAG
>JAUCDU010000305.1:0-3037 GCA_034674825.1 Giesbergeria sp. | reverse complement strand
GAGTCCGACGCAATCAACAAACCTGTGACGACTTCAAAGACGCGAAACTGACCAGACACCGCTTTGCCATTCTTTCGACATGCGAAAAAACGAGACCATTATCAGCTAATTTTTCAACATAGTTGCTTCAATTTGCGTTTTCTTCTCTTTTATGCGCGTTTACCAAGGGGTCATGGACGCACGACGAGTCTCCCCAGCTTTGCTATAGTGGCTCCCACGCGCCGATTTGCCACAGCTTGCGGGCGCGCTATAAATTCCGCTAAAGACCGTCTGCGCGCCCGCCCGGTACCGTTTTTAGCGTTGCCGGGTTTTTTTTATGCCGTTGCTCGCCACCACCCAGTATCAGCGTTTTTCCGAGCCGCTTGCGCTGCAAAGCGGCGCCGCGCTGGCCGACTACCAACTCGCGTTCGAGACCTATGGCGAGCTCAATGCCGAGCGCTCCAATGCCGTGCTGGTCTGCCACGCGCTCAATGCGTCGCACCACGTGGCCGGTGTCTATGAGGGCCAGCCGAAAAGCGAAGGCTGGTGGGACAACATGATTGGTCCCGGCAAGCCGGTGGACACCAACCGCTTTTTCGTCATTGGCGTCAACAACCCAGGCTCGTGCTTTGGCTCCACCGGGCCTATGGACACCAACCCCGCCACGGGCGAAGCCTATGGCGCAGATTTTCCCGTGGTCACGGTCGAAGACTGGGTCGACGCCCAGGCCCGCCTGCTTGACTTGCTCGGCATCACACAACTCGCCGCCGTACTTGGCGGCAGCCTGGGCGGCATGCAGGCGCTTTCCTGGACGCTGCAGTACCCCGAGCGCGTGCGCAACGCGGTGGTGGTCGCCAGTGCGCCCAACCTCACGGCCGAGAACATTGCCTTCAACGAAGTGGCGCGCCGCGCCATCGTCACCGACCCGGATTTTCATGGCGGAAACTTCTACCGCCATGGGCTGGTGCCCAAGCGCGGCCTGCGCATCGCCCGCATGATTGGCCACATCACCTACCTGAGCGACGACGTGATGAACGAGAAGTTCGGCCGCAGCCTCCGGCCGCCAGACCTGCTCGCCGGCCAATTGCCGCCGTCCGACGACCCTGCGACGCTGCTGCGCGACTACCACTACAGCACGCAGGACATCGAGTTCCAGATCGAGAGCTACCTGCGCTACCAGGGCGACAAGTTCAGCGACTACTTCGACGCCAACACCTATCTGCTCATCACCCGCGCGCTCGACTACTTCGACCCGGCGCGCGCTTTTGGGGGCAACCTGACCCGCGCACTCGAGCGAGCCACGGCCAAATTCCTGCTGGTGAGTTTCTCCACCGACTGGCGCTTCGCACCGGCGCGTTCGCGCGAAATCGTCAAGGCCCTGCTGGAGAACCGCCGCGATGTGAGCTACGCCGAAATCGACGCCCCGCACGGGCACGATGCCTTCCTGCTCGACGATGCGCGCTATCTGGGGGTCGTGCGTGCGTACTTCGACCGTATCGCCAAGGAGCGGGCATGACCGAACAAGCCACCATGCAGGCGCTCGCTGCGCTGGTCCCTGAAGGCTCCCGCGTGCTTGATCTGGGCTGTGGCGATGGCGCCATGCTCGACTACCTGCAGCGCACGCGCGGCTGCAGCGGCTATGGCGTGGAGATTGACGACGCCAATGTGCTGGCCTGCGTGCGCCGGGGCGTCAACGCCATCCAGCTCAACCTCGACGAAGGCCTGGCCATTTTTGAGGACAGCTCGTTTGACGTGGTGCTGCAGATTGACACCCTGCCGCATTTGCGCAACGCCGAAATCATGCTGCGCGAAACCGCGCGTGTCGGGCGCGCCGGCGTCGTCGCCTTCCCCAACTTCGCGCACTGGCCCAACCGCCTCTCGGTGCTGCGCGGGCGCATGCCGGTGACGCGGCGCCTGCCCTACCAGTGGTACGACACGCCCAATATCCGCGTTGGCACCTACAAGGACTTCGAGATCCTGGCGCGCAAGAACCAGCTGCGCATCCTGGATTCCTTTGGATTGCAGGAGGGCGAAGTCGTGCGCTGGCTGCCGAACGCGCGGGCGGGCACGGCCGTGTTTCATTTTGAGCGGGACGCCTGAGGTCGCCGATTTCAGGCAAGCTTTTTGAGGAGGACGTTTTCCATGGGAAAAGGCAGACTCGAAGCGTTCAGCGATGGCGTCATTGCGATCATCATCACGATCATGGTGCTTGAACTCAAGGTGCCGCATGAGCCTTCGGCGCAGGCGCTGCTGCCTCTGCTGCCGGTGTTCCTCAGCTACGTTCTGAGCTTTGTGTACGTGGGCATCTACTGGAACAACCACCACCACATGCTGCAGGCCGCCACCAAGGTGTCCGGCGGGGTGCTGTGGGCGAACCTGCACTTCCTCTTTTGGCTCTCGCTGTTTCCGTTCACCACTGGCTGGATGGGGGAGAACCACTTCGCGTCAGTACCTTCCGCCTTGTATGGTTTTGATCTGCTGATGGCGGCGATCGCGTATTGGATGCTGCAGCAATCGATCATCCGCGCCGAAGGCAGTACATCGGTGTTGCGCCGCGCGGTTGGGAGCGACTGGAAAGGCAAAGTGTCCCCGCTGCTGTATCTGGCAGCCATTGCAGCCACGCCGTGGCTGAGCGAGTTGTCGCTTGCGCTGTACGTGTTGGTGGCGGTTCTCTGGCTGGTTCCGGATCGGCGTATTGAAGCGACGCTGGGCGGGCAGTAAACCCCGCAGGTGCGGTACCTATCGACGCTCACCTATTGCAGCCTGCATCGCCCCATAAAATTGCGCCATGACATTCCTGGAAATGCTGCAAGGCGCAGCCACACGCAACCAGTCCATGCTCTGCGTCGGGCTGGACCCCGAACCGACGCGCCTGCCCGCTTGCGTACCCGAAGGGCCGAACCGCCTGTACGACTTCTGCGCGGCCATCGTCGACGCCACCCGCGACCTGGTGTGCGCGTTCAAGCCGCAGATTGCCTACTTCGCGGCGCACGGCGCCGAGGACCAGCTCGAGCGCCTGATGCAGCACATGCGCGCCAATGCGCCGCAGGTGCCGATC
>JAUCDU010000304.1:0-3040 GCA_034674825.1 Giesbergeria sp. | reverse complement strand
GCCCGCAGAGCAACGGCATGGCCGAGAGCTTCGTCAACACCTTCAAGCGCGACTATATGAGCCGCATGGACCTGCGCGACGCGCCGACCGTGATGGCGCAACTGCCAGGGGCGTTCGAGCATTTCAACGAGATCCATCCCCATTCGAGTTTGAAGATGATATCGCCCAGGGAGTTCCGACGGCGGCAGAATCACCCCGCCCACCAGGGCTAACTTAGCGACTGGACGGTGTCCGGAACTACGGGGGCAAGATCAAAAGACCCCACCCAATGCGTACCGATCAAGCTCCATTCAGCGAGCCAGCAAATGCCGGTGCATTACAGGTTAGCTGGCTGCTTCAGGAGGGGCAGCCCTGCTGGCTTGACTTCTACAAAAGATAGGCTACAGCAGCACTCAGTCACAGGTTGTGCTCAATTTCATGGTCCGCACCAATACACCTTGGGATGAATCGCCCTTCATAGCGCTTGACTTTCAAGGTAGTTATTCATGAGCAATCGGCGCGCCGTGCGTTGATGTCATGCCCAACCCGGGGCGCTGCAGGAACAGCGCGCATTCATCCAGCGGCATGGGCCTGGCCAGCAAATAGCCTTGCAGCAGTGCGCAGCCGTGCTGCAGCAGCCAGTCACGCTGCGCCGGCGTCTCCACACCTTCTGCCACCACCTGCAGCCCCAGGCCGTGCGCCATGGCAATGACGGTTTGCGCCACCGTCACGTCGACTGCTTCGTAAGGCAAGCGCATCACAAAAGAGCGGTCGATCTTGAGCTCGTCGATTGGCAGGCGCGAGAGATAGGCGAGCGACGAATATCCGGTGCCAAAGTCATCGAGTGAAACCTTCACGCCCAGGGTGCGCAGCTGCTGCAGCTGCAAAGCAACCTGCGCCAGATCGCCGAGCAACGCCGACTCGGTGATCTCCAGAATCAGCCGCTCGGGCGTCACCCCATGCGCTTCCAGCATCTGGCGCACCAAGGAGAAGAACTGCGGATGGGCAAACTGCCGCGCGCTCACGTTGACCGACAGCGAAATGGCACTCAGCCGCGGGTGCTGTGCCCACTGCGCCAGCTGGTTGCAGGCTCGCTGCAAGACCCAGGTGCCCAGCGGCTCAATCAGGCCGTTGTCTTCCGCCAGGCCAATGAACTCGGCCGGTGCGCACATCAGGCCGTTGCGTCGACGCCAGCGCAGCAGCAGCTCAGCCGAGTACGCCTGGCCCTGGGCGTTGAACTTGGGCTGGGCATGCAACTGCAGGCCACCGCCCGCAGGTTGCGCCAAATCGGCGCGCAGCTCGCTCAGCAGCATTTGTTGGTGCGCGAGCGCCTCCTGCAGCTGCGGCGTGAACGGTCGCACCCGATCGCGCCCATCGGCCTTGGCGGCGTACATGGCGAGCTCCGCCCTCTTGAAAATCTCTTCTGGTGATTCTTGTCCGGGCACAAAACCACACCAGCCGATGCTGGCTGTGACCCCGACATCCAGCCCTTTGGGCTGTGCAAAAGGCTGGGCCAACGCCTGACGTATCCGTTCGGCCACGCTAGCACAAACGATTTCCAGATCGCATGCAGCATCAGTCAAGGCTCTCAGTGCGCTGGCCTCGTCCTCTGCGCAATTGACGTCCTCTGTCCCACCGCACGCCACAAGCCAGGCAAATACGCCGCCGCTCAAGCGTGCCAAGCTGTCGCTTGGTCCCAACTGCCCCTGCAGCCGCCGGGCAATGTGCACCAGCAATTCATCGCCGGCCGCGTGACCCTGCAAATCGTTGATGCGCTTGAAGTGATCCAGATCGATGACCAGCAGCGCCCCACCGCGGCTGTGCGCGTTCTTGGTCAGGCGCCCGATCTGCTCGAACAGGTGATCGCGATTGGGCAAATCGGTCAGCGCATCAAAAAACGTCAGGCGCTTGGCGTGGCGAGCGCTTCACGCTCGCTCGTCACATCGATCAGCGCGCAGACAAAATGGCTGGCGCGCTGCATCTGCTGGTCAACGACAGCGGACACATTGGCGCGCACCACACGCGGCTTGCCCGTGCGCGGTTGCAACCACAGCTGCCCTCTCCAGCCTTTGGCTGCGCACACCTGCGCGCGCAGCTCGGCCGAAACGCCTTCCCCGCTGGCCGTCGTATGAAGAAAAAAAGGCTCGCGCCCAAGCACATGGGCCTGCCCATAGCCGGTGAGCTCACTAAACGCACGGTTGACGCGCAGCACCCGCCCACAACCGTCGAGCACCATGGTGGCGTCCTGGGTGTTGAAAGCCACGGCCGCCAGGCGCTGCTCGACCTGTGCACGCCTGCGCTCGGTAATGTCTTGCGCATACGCCACCACATACCGGGGCTGGCCTGCAGCGTCGCGGTAGATGGAGCGGTCGACGAGTACGGGAAAGCGCTCGCCACCGCGGCGCACATGCTCGGTTTCGACGATTTGGTGTTCGATGTCGCCAATGGCCTGCAGAAAACTCTCTTGCACCACCGCGACGTCGCCAGGAAACAATGCCGCGTACGGCATGCCCTGCATTTGCTGCGCCTCGTAGCCGCGCTGGCGCGCAAACTGTTCGTTCACGGCGACGATGGTGCGCGTTGCAATGTCCAGAATCTGCACGCCAAAGTCGGCCTTGCGCACCGCGTGTGCCCACAGCCGCAGCTCATCTTGCAACTTCAGGCGGCTGGTGATGTCGTGCACCACGCTTACTGTGCCCGTAATGCGCCCGTCTCGGTCGCGCACAGGGCCAATGTAAATTTCCTCATGCGCCAACCGCTGTTCGTCGCGCATGAGTTCGAGCATGAAGGTCTGCGCCTGGCCGTTGGCAAGCACCTGGGCCTCGACCGCCGAAAGCCTGGCTGCCTGCCCGTGTTCAAGCAACTCATAGCGGCGTGGCGTGCACCCCTGCGCCGCTCAGCCACAGGCTGGCTGCCAGCACTCCCAGGTACGCACCGAGCCGCATGTGCAAGAACAACCAACTCAGGCCGCCAGCCGGCGCGGGCTGCGCGCATGCGCAATTGCAGCAGTTGGGCACCTGGGTCTTGCAGCGAGCCTGCAACCAGCTGGCGCAGTGGGCAC
>JAUCDU010000303.1:0-3048 GCA_034674825.1 Giesbergeria sp. | reverse complement strand
CACTCTTTCCCTACCCGACGCTCTTCCGATCTCTCGCCCATCCTGCGCCGCTATGTGGCGCAGGTGGCCGGCGTGCGCATGCGAGCGCCGATGATGAGCATTCACACCGTGGCGGCGGGTGGCGGCTCGGTGCTGGCGTTCGACGGTGCGCGCTTTCGCGTCGGGCCGCACAGCGCCGGTGCCAGTCCCGGCCCGGCGAGCTATCGGCGTGGCGGGCCACTCACGGTCACCGATGCGAATGTGATGGTCGGCAAGATCGCGCCGGCGTACTTCCCCTCGGTGTTCGGTCCGGAGGCGAATCAGCCGCTTGATACGGCAGTGGTGCAGGAAAAATTTCGCGCGCTCGCCGCCCAGACGCAGCGCGAGGCTGCGGACGTTGCCCACGGCTTCATCCAGATTGCCGTGCAGCAGATGGCCAATGCAGTGAAGAAGATATCGGTCGCGCGCGGCTACGACGTCACGCGCTACACGCTGCAGTGCTTCGGCGGCGCCGGAGGCCAGCATGCCTGTCTGGTGGCCGATGCGCTGGGGATGCAGCAGGTGCTGGTGCATCCGCTCGCCGGCGTGCTGTCTGCCTACGGCATGGGCCTGGCCGATCAGACCGTGATTCGCGAGCAGGCTATTGAGCGGCTGCTGGATGCCGAAGCGCTGGTGGAGGTCGAGGCGCTGCTGGTGGAGTTGGGCGCCTTGGCGCGTCAGGAGCTTGCCAGTCAACGTGCTGCGGCAGGGGGCGGTAGCGAGGCGAAAGAGCAAGAGAGCGCCACAGTGCGCCTGCACCAGCGCTTGCACCTGCGCTACGAGGGCAGCGATGCAGCGCTGATCGTGCCGCACGCACAGGAGTCATCCACCAACCCTGCGGTGCGCGTTGATCTGCTACGCGAGCGTTTCGAAGCCGCCTACCGCCAGCGCTACGCCTTTGTCATGCAGGGCAAGCGGCTGGTGGTCGAGGCTGTGTCGGTCGAAGCAGTGCTGCCAGGCGACGCGCCGGCTGCACCCGACCTGGCCGTGCATCCCGAGCGGGAAGTGCCGCGCCGGGCCACGGCGCGCATCTACACCGCGGGCGTTGACGGCCAAGCGGCCTGGCACGACGCGGCGTTGGTGGCGCGCGAAGACTTGCGCGCCGGCGACAGATTTTCCGGCCCAACCATCATTGCCGAGCAGAACGCCACCACGATTGTCGAGCCGGGCTGGGAGGCACAGCTCACGGTGCAAAACAACCTGCTGCTGCAGCGCCGCGTGCCGCGCGCAGAGCGCCACGCCATCGGTACACAGGTGGATCCGGTGCTGCTGGAGGTGTTCAACAACCTGTTCATGAACATCGCCGAGCAAATGGGCTTGCAGCTGCAGAACACTGCCTACTCGGTCAACATCAAGGAGCGACTCGATTTCAGTTGCGCATTGTTCAACGCCCAGGGCCAGCTGATCGCCAACGCACCGCACATGCCGGTGCATCTGGGCAGCATGGGCGAGAGCATCAAGACCGTCATCCAACGGAACGCGGGCAACATGCAGCCCGGCGACGTGTTTGTGCTGAATGACCCCTACCACGGCGGCACGCACCTGCCCGACATCACAGTGATCACGCCGGTCTACCTCGACCAAAGCGGGCAGCCCAATTTTTATGTCGGCAGCCGTGGCCACCATGCCGACATCGGCGGCACCACGCCGGGGTCGATGCCGCCGTTTTCCACGCGCATCGAGGAAGAGGGCGTGCAAATCGACAATTTCAAGCTGGTCGATGCGGGTGTGCTGCGCGAGGAGGAAATCCTCGCGCTGTTGCGTTCGGGCGACTACCCGTCGCGAAACCCTGAGCAAAACCTTGCCGACCTGAAAGCGCAAATTGCCGCCAACGAAAAAGGCTTGCAGGAGCTGCGCCGCATGGTCGGGCAGTTTGGCTTGCCCGTGGTACAGGCCTACATGGGCCACGTGCAGGACAACGCCGAGGAATCGGTGCGCCGCGCCATCACGCGCCTGGCGGCACGCATGCAGGATGGCAGCTTCACACTCCAGCTCGACAACGGCGCGCAGATCAGCGTGGCGGTGCGGCTGGATGCCGCGACGCGCAGCGCCGTGGTGGACTTCGCGGGTACGTCACCGCAGCAGAGCAACAACTTCAATGCGCCCACCGCCGTCTGCATGGCGGCCGTGTTGTTCGTGTTTCGCTGCCTGGTGGACGACGACATTCCGCTGAACGCCGGCTGCCTGAAACCGATAGCGGTGCGCATCCCCGCAGGCTGCATGCTCAACCCGAACCCGCCGGCCTCGGTGGTGGCGGGGAATGTGGAGACCTCCACCTGCATCACCAACGCCTTGTTTGGGGCGCTCGGGGTTATGGCGTCGAGCCAGCCGACGATGAACAACTTCACTTTTGGCAACGCGCGCCACCAGTACTACGAAACCATTGCCGGCGGCAGCGGCGCGGGCGGGGAATTCGACGCTGCCGGGCAACTGGTAGGTGGCTTCCCCGGCACCAGCGTGGTGCAGGCGCAGATGACCAATTCGCGCCTCACCGACCCCGAGGTGCTGGAGTTCCGCTTCCCCGTACTGCTGGAGAGTTTTGCCATTCAGCGCGGCTCGGGCGGCGCTGGGCGCTGGCGCGGTGGCGATGGCGGTGTGCGGCGGGTGCGCTTCCTGGAGCCGATGACGGCAAGCATCCTCTCCAACGGCCGCATCCACCCGGCCTTTGGCATGGCCGGTGGCAGCGCCGGCGCGCCGGGTCGCAACCGCGTGCTGCGCGCGGACGGGAGCGTGGAGTTGTTGGGCCACATCGGCCAGGCGCAGATGCAAGCGGGCGACGTGTTGGAAGTCACCACGCCGGGAGGGGGTGGCTTCGGAGCGCCAGAAAATTAGACGAAAATGGCCTCTAGCGCTTATGCAGTAAGCGCTGCAAGCTATCAAATCAGGACTATTTTTCCTGAGGTAACGGAGGCACAGCTGCAGCCATCTTGCTGCCCTCGCCGCCGCCGCTAAGCGGTGGCGGCACATCACGGCCCGCAAGGCGCGCGCGGAACAAGCCGGTGCGCATGAGGAAGATGTTGGTGATCGGCA
>JAUCDU010000302.1:0-3067 GCA_034674825.1 Giesbergeria sp. | reverse complement strand
CGATCTGGCTGGCGGCACGGTTGTGGTCCAGGCGCAGCATGGCGGTGAAGTTCTTGCGCGGCAGGTCCGGGGCGCTCTTCATCGCGATGTAGGCGTTGGTGTTGGCGGGGTTGCCCACTACCAGCACCTTGACGTCGCGGCTGGCCACCTCATTGAGCGCCTTGCCTTGCGCCGTGAAGATGGCGCCGTTCACGGCCAGCAGCTCTGCGCGCTCCATGCCCGGGCCGCGCGGACGCGAGCCAACCAGCAGTGCATAGTCCGCGTCTTTGAACGCAGTCATGGGATCGCCGTGCGCGGTCATCTCCACCAGCAGCGGGAAAGCGCAATCCTGCAACTCCATCATCACGCCCTTGAGCGCTTTTTGCGGGCCTTCGACCGGCACTTCGAGCAACTGCAGAATCACCGGCTGGTCTTTGCCCAGCATTTCGCCCGAAGCGATACGAAACAGAAGTGCGTAGCCGATTTGGCCTGCAGCGCCAGTGACGGCCACGCGAACGGGTTTTTTGCTCATGGTGAACTCCGATGGATTGAGAAACAGAAGTCGTGGTGCGGCATTGAGCGGCTGCTTCCTGTATTTCAGCAGCATCCGCCCCGCAAACAGCCATCGATTTTACGGCCGATTGCCGCACTGCGTCAATTTGTCTTATGTCTTATATAAGATATGATGGACTTTCACCGGAACCGCATCTGCGGGCTGGCGCGGACACTCGCGACCGCGTCTTGGTGCGCATGAGCGCGCCAGCCCGCACGCCCAACGCTGCATGTCTTCACCTCCGCCTAACGCCACCGACGCCTCTGCTACCTTGCCCGCACCGGGCTTGCCGGCGCCCGCGTTCAGCCCGCTCTACCAGCAGATCAAAGGCTTGATTCTGCAGAGCCTGCAAGCAGGCGAATGGAAGCCGGGCGAATCCATTCCCAGCGAGATGGAGCTCGCGGCCCGCTTCGGCGTGAGCCAGGGTACGGTGCGCAAAGCCGTTGATGAATTGGCGGGCGAGAACCTGTTGTTACGCCGGCAAGGCAAGGGCACATTTGTGTCTACACACGCAGAGCAGCATGTGCAATACCGCTTTTTGCGTCTGATGCCGGACGTTGGCGACGCCAGCGCTGAAGGCCCCGCCGAACGGCGTATCGTCGAGTGCCGCAGCGTGCGCGCCAGTGCCGAGGTGGCGCGAGGCCTGGGCCTGCGAACAGGCGAATCGGTCATCCAGGCACGCCGGGTGCTGTCGTTTCACGGCGTGCCCACGATCCTGGAGGACATGTGGCTGCCGGGCAATGCTTTCAAAGGCCTGACGGCACAGCAGATGAGCGACTACCCCGGTCCAACGTACGCCATGCTGGAATTGGACTTCGGCGTGCGCATGGTGCGCGCCGACGAGAAAATCCGTGCCGTGCTGCCGGACGAAGAACAGGCGGCACTGCTACGGGTCACGACTGCAACACCGTTGCTCAGCGTCGCGCGAACGTCTTTTACGTACAACGACGTTCCGATGGAATTGCGCCGGGGGCTGTATCTCACCGATCGGCACCATTACCGCAACGAATTGGGCTAGGGCAATAGGCAGCATGCGACACGCGCTACGCTTGATTTCGGGCAACTCTGCAGCCCGAAAAATGCTCGACTCGAACGCCGACTCAGCCCGCAAACTGGTCAAAGCACACGCCGCGCCTTGCGCAAAATCGTTCAACTTACGTGAATCTACGGGTTTTCCACCTGCATCAAACTCATGCTTGCTGCATTGCAATAGAATTTTGCATTCTTCTGCGGTCAAAGTTACGACGCAGTTACATCCACGAAAGCACTAGCCATGACCGAAATAGCGAAGAAGCGGCCCGAGTTCCGCAACATCAACGCCTTCAAGGACCTGACGACCTACCGCATGACTGCGGCGGCCTGGACGTCCATCCTACACCGCGCCAGTGGCGCCATCATGTTCTTGCTGCTACCGCTGGTGATCTGGTTTTTCGACACCTCCGTGTCGTCCGAGCTGTCTTTTGAGCGCTTCACTTCCGCCTTTTCGAACGGCATCGGATTCGTGCCTGGCTGGCTTTTGAAGCTTGTCACGCTTGCTCTCATCTGGGGTTACCTGCACCACCTGTTTGCTGGTATTCGCCACGTCATCATGGACATTGACCACCATGCGGTCAACAAGGAGTTCGGCAAGACGTCTGGCCTTATCGCCATCTTCTTGTCCATTGTGCTGACGCTTGTGTTTGGCGCCAAGCTGTTCGGCCTGTACTGACTTCGCACTTGCCAGGCACGCACAGCGCTGCACACCGAAATCCACCTGCACAACCGGAAAACAACATGACTGACTACGGAAACAAGCGCACCATTGTCGGCGCTCACTATGGCATGCGCGACTGGCTGAGCCAGCGCGTGACTGCAGTGCTGATGGCACTGTTCACCATCGCCTTGCTGGCGCAAGTCCTGCTGAAAAAGGGCCCGATTGGCTACGACCTCTGGGCGGGTATTTTTGCCGCCCAATGGATGAAGTTCGTAACGTTTATCGTCATCCTCGCGCTGGCCTACCACGCGTGGGTTGGCATGCGCAACATCTGGATGGATTACATCAAGCCGGTAGGCCTGCGCCTATTGCTGGAAGTGTTCACCATTGTCTGGCTGCTGGGCTGCGTAGGCTGGGGCGTTCAAGTGTTGTGGCGCCTGTAAGCGCGCCAAGTAATCTGCGATCAAGGGCTAAATTCATGAGCTACACCAACGCCAACATCACCAAACGCAAGTTCGACGTCGTCATCATCGGTGCCGGCGGTTCCGGCATGCGCGCGGCGCTTGAACTCTCGCGCGCGGGCCTCAATGTGGCCTCGCTGTCCAAGGTATTTCCCACCCGCTCGCACACAGTGGCTGCACAAGGGGGCGTGTCCGCCTCCTTGGGCAACATGAGCGAGGACAACTGGCACTATCACTTTTACGACACGGTCAAAGGCGGCGACTGGTTGAGCGACCAGGACGCGGTGGAGTTCATGTGCCGCGAGGCGCCAAACGTCGTCTACGAACTGGAGCACTTCGGCATGCCGTTCGACCGCAACCCGGACGGCACCATCTACCAGC
>JAUCDU010000301.1:0-3089 GCA_034674825.1 Giesbergeria sp. | reverse complement strand
CCCAACGTGCGTCGGCAAATGCCCGAAGGCCTGTGGATCAAATGCCCCAGTTGCGAAGCCGTGCTCTACAAGGCCGACCTGGAGCAGAACCAGAATGTGTGCCCGCAGTGCGGCCATCACCACCGCATTGGCGCGCGCGCCCGACTCGACGCCTTTCTTGACCCGGAAGGGCGCTACGAAATCGGCCAGGAGGTCATTCCGGTCGATGCGCTCAAGTTCAAGGACAGCCGCAAGTATCCCGAGCGCCTGAAGGAAGCGCTGGAGAACACCGGCGAGACAGACGCGCTCATCGTCATGGGCGGCGCGGTCAAAAGCATCAACGTCGTCGTGGCCTGCTTCGAGTTCGACTTCATGGGCGGCTCCATGGGCAGCGTGGTCGGCGAACGCTTTGTGCGCGGCGTCGAGACCGCCATTGAGCAGAAGGTGCCCTTCATCTGCTTCACGGCCACGGGCGGTGCGCGCATGCAGGAGGGGCTGCTCTCGCTCATGCAGATGGCCAAGACCAATGCCGCCCTCACCCGCCTGGCCAAGAAGGGCCTGCCCTACATCAGCGTGCTGACCGACCCGACCATGGGCGGCGTGAGCGCGGGCTTTGCGTTTCTGGGCGACATCGTGATTGCCGAACCGAAGGCGCTGATCGGCTTTGCTGGCCCCCGGGTGATTGAATCGACCGTGCGCGTGACTCTGCCAGAGGGCTTCCAGCGCGCCGAGTTCTTGATGGAAAAAGGCGCGGTCGACCTGATCAGCGACCGACGCGAGCTGCGCAACACCATTGCGCAAAGCCTCGCCATCCTGCAGCGGCTGCCGGCGGACGCGGTGGCCTGATCGCTACTGAAAAGATAGCTGCTACCGCTTATTCAGTAAGCGCTAGAGGCCATTTTCACCTAAAAATTACCGCCACAGCGAGACCTGCAGGTGCGCCAGTACCATGAGCAGCACTTGCAGCAGCACCAGCACCACCAGCGGCGACAGGTCGACACCGCCCAAGGGCGGCAGCAGTTTGCGCACCGGACGCAAAATGGGCGCGGCCAACCGATCCAGAATGTTCGCAATTGGTGAGCGCGCCTGCACCCACGACATCACCGCGTGGATGATGACCACGCCCATGGCCGCGCTGACGGCGACGCGCAGCAGCCCGAACAGCGCCAGCCAGGGCAACCAGGCCCAGCCCGCCCCAGCGCCAAGCAGCAGCCACAGAATCAGGTACTGCACCAGTTGCACCAGCAGGGCCGCCAGCACGCTGGCCCAGTCGATGCCCCGCACCGCGGGAATGGCGCGGCGCAGCGGCAGCACCAGCCAGTCGGTCAGCGCAAACACCAGCCGCCCCACCGGGTTGCCAAAGGGCACGCGCTGCCACTGCATGTACAGCCGCAGCAGACAGGCACCCGTGAGCAGCCCCCCGGCAACGTCGAGCAAGAACGAAACAATCTGATAGAGCATGGTGGCAGTACGGTGGGTCTCTGACGTACGATGATATCCATCCCCATGAACGCCCCACTCTCGCTCACTTCCCTGCCTTTGTTTCCGCTGGAAGCCGTGCTCTTCCCTGGCGGCACGCTGGCCCTGCGCGTCTTTGAGGTGCGCTACCTGACCATGGTGCGCAAATGCCACGAAGCCGGGGCGCCCTTTGGCGTGGTGTGCCTCAAAAGCGGCACGGAAGTGCGCCGCGCGGGCGCCAGCCCCGAGCAACTGTGCGCGGTGGGGACGCTGGCACGGGTGGAAAGCCTGCAATCCCCCCAGGCCGGATTGCTGCTGGCGCGGTGCCAAGGCCACGCGCGCTTTCGCATTCAGCACCACCACCAGCTGCCGCACGGCTTGTGGGTCGCTGACGTGGAACAGATTCCGGACGATCTGCCGACGCCGGTTCCGCAGCACCTGGCGGCCACGGCGCTGGCGCTGGAGCCCGTGCTCGCCACCTTGCGCGAGCGCCATGGGGCCGAGGCAGTGAGTGCGGCAACGCCCGCGCTGCTGCACGACAGCGGCTGGGTGGCCAACCGCTGGTGCGAATTGCTGCCCATGCCCTTGCCGCTCAAGCAGCAGATGATGGAAGTGGATAGCCCCCTGCTGCGTCTTGAACTGGTCGGCGACATCCTGGAGCGCACAGGCATTGCGCCCGACGCCTGAGCCAATTTCCAACCCCAGCACGGCCGTGACGACCGGCGCGCGCCATCAAATTTAGAATAGTCGGTTTGGCGCACGCGCCCAGCCCCGCAGTTCGCCTGCCCCACCTCCAGTGCCCTTTCATGTCTGACCCAAATCCAGCCCCCACAGCCATCGACGAAAACCAGCTGATCGCCGAGCGACGCGATAAATTGCGCGCGCTGCGGGACGCCCAGGCGCAGGGCGCCGGTGTGGCTTTCCCCAACGATTTCAAGCCCTTGCACCACGCCGCGGACCTGCATGCTCTGCATAACGAGAGCAGCGCTGAGCAGCTCAGCGCCGCCCCTGTCAAGGTGAGCGTGGCCGGCCGCATGATGCTCAAGCGCGTCATGGGCAAAGCCAGTTTTGCCACCCTTCAGGACGGGTCGCTGGGCAGTTGCGGCGGGCGTATCCAGCTGTACGTAACGCGCGACGCGCTGGGTGAAGACCTGTACGCCGCCTTCAAACACTGGGATCTTGGCGATTTTGTCGGCGCCGAAGGCGAGCTGTTCAAGACCCGCACCGGCGAGCTGTCGATTCAGGTGACCACGCTGCGCCTCCTGACCAAGAGCCTGCGTCCCATGCCCGACAAGTTCCACGGCATTGCCGACCAGGAGGTGAAGTACCGCCAGCGCTATGTCGACTTGATGATGGACGAAGCTGCGCGCAAGCGCTTCATCGCGCGCAGCAAGGCCGTCAGCAGCCTGCGAGATTTCATGGTGCAGCACGACTTCCTGGAAGTCGAGACCCCGATGCTGCACCCCATTCCCGGCGGGGCGAACGCCAAGCCCTTCACCACGCACCACAACGCGCTCGATCAGCAAATGTTCCTGCGCATTGCGCCTGAGCTGTATCTGAAGCGTTTGCTGGTGGGCGGTTTCGAGCGCGTGTTCGAAATCAACCGCAACTTCCGCAACGAAGGCATCTCGGTGCGCCACAACCCCGAGTTC
>JAUCDU010000300.1:0-3116 GCA_034674825.1 Giesbergeria sp. | reverse complement strand
GGCTGGCTCTCGCCGCCGGGGCTGGGCATCACCCTGTCGTGCCTGAAGCGCTTTGCTGGCGGCCCTGCCGTGCTGTCGGGGCTGTCAATCGCCATGGGCGTGTGCGTGGTGCAGGCGCTGGCCAGCGCCGGGATCCCGGGGCTGCGGCTCAAATGGCCCAACGACGTGGTGAGCGACCATGGAAAGCTGGCCGGCATCCTGATCGAAGTCAGCGGCGAATACGATGGTCCCAGCGTGGTGCGCGTGGGAGTGGGCTTGAATGTGCGCCTGTCGCCCGCCGTGCACGGCACGCTCGATCAGCCCGTAACCGACCTGGCCACGCTGTGCGGCGGCACGCCGCCCGACCGCAACGAGCTTGCGGCACGCGTCATTGATTACCTGCGCCTCGGCCTGCTGCGCTTCGAGCAAGAAGGGCTGGCGTCCTTTGCGCAGGATTTCGCGCACATCGACTGGCTGGCCGGCAAGCCCCTCAACGTGCACGGCGCACACGCGACTCACTCGGGGATAGGACGTGGCATAGACGCACACGGTGCGTTGCGCGTAGAAATCGACGGCCACATCACATCTGTCTACAGCGACAAAGTGTCGGTACGCAGCCAGCAAGGGTGACGCCTGGTTGCTGCTGCAGAGGCTCCCTAACGCGCTGCGTTGCCGGCTTCAATGCCCCAGCGGGCCAGGGCGGCGTCGTCGCTCACCCGTGCATCGACCCAACGCGCGCCGGCGGGGGTGGTTTCCTTCTTCCAGAACGGCGCCTGGGTCTTGAGGTAGTCCATCAGGAATTCGCAGGCCTGAAAGCTCTGCCCCCGGTGCGCCGAGCTCACCGCGACCAGCACGATCTGGTCGAGCGGCGCAAGCTGCCCGACGCGGTGAATCACCCGCGCGCCCAGAATGTCGAAGCGCGCGAACGCCGCCTGCACCATCGCCTCGATCGAGCGTTCGGTCATGCCGGGGTAGTGCTCAAGCTCCATGGCGGCGACGCCATGCTCCGGGCCGTTGCGGTCGCGCACCGTGCCAATGAAGCTGCACACCGCGCCCACGCGGCCGTCTTGCGCACGCAGTGCGGCGACCTCGCGGCTGAGGTCGAAATCCTCGGTCTGAATGCTGACGTGGGAGGCGGTCATGGCGTGCGTGGTTCAAGGTGAGCGGTGCAGGCGCGGCGCGGCCATCAGCTCACGCGCTTCTTCGACCTGCGCGGCGAATTGGCGCAAGGCAGCGCTGGGCACGAGCGCGTTGAGCAGCCCCTGCAAGCGCACGATATCGCCCTCCGACGGAGCGACCTGCGTCTGCGCGATGGCCGCAGCAAGATTGCCCGATTTCACCAGCCCCAGCACCTTGAGCGCCCAGGCATTTTTGTCACGCGTAGCGGCCATAGCGAATCCCGGCGGAGTTAGTCTGTAGCATTGCCTGCCACTGTAACGGTATCCCATGGCCACCCAGACAATCGACATTCCCGGCTATAAGCTCTTTCCCTCACCACGCAACCGCCACCGCGAGGTGTTCGACGTGCAATTGTTCGTGCCGCACCCGTATGCGCTCATCGTGCTTGAAGATTTTCACTTCGCCGGCAAGGCGACGCTGTTCGCCGCCTGCCGCGCCGGCGATGGGAAGATGGGGCAACTGGTGAGCTTCGAGCAAAGCGCTGACCGCGACAAGTTCGAGCGCCTGTTCACGCCAGATTGAGGCCTCATCCATCGCCCATCGCCCATCGCCCATGCAAGAACACGACAACCAGATTCTCGTGCCACCCAGTTTCATGGCAGTTTTCTGCGATGCACGCGGTCGCCTGCAGGCACCGCCGGACCAAGTGCGGTTGCGCTACGAACTGTGCGAAGACCTGGCCAGCCACCTGGTCGAACAGGCGCAGACGCTGTACCACGTGCAGGCACCGTCGGAGGCGCAAGTGCTGCGCCGCATCCATGCCGGCCTGCTCGACCAGGGCTCTGGCTTTGTGCCTGCCGAGGCCACCTGGGTGGTGCAGCGCCTCGCTGAACTGCTGGCGTGGCCCTGCCCGCTCCTCGGGGCGCAAGGCGAGCCAGCGAGCGGCGCGGCCGCTGGCTGAAAGACTGCCTGGCAGCCCAGTCCAGCCGCGGCACGCAAAACCGTCGGCCTGGCCATCGACATTCGGCAACTGCCGCCGAACTGCCGGCAGGCGATAGATAGATTTGGGCGTGTTCACGCCCGGTCTGCCTGTGCGAAGGCCTTAATCCTTGGCCAAAAATTCGCCTTTGACCTCGTAAAACTGGTCTGTACTCTTGATGTTGCTGCGCCGCAGGCGTGCCGTGAATTGCCCGTCAGTGGTGTCGCTCTTGAGGTCGTACTGGCTTACTACGAGGCGAACCGGCTGTTTGACGCCTTTGGAGCGAAAGCTCATCGATACGCTCTGGCTTTGCGGCGTTCCTTCGTGGGCCACGAATCCCAGCGAAAACTCGGTCACATTGGACGATTCGGTGAACTCGCCCTCGCCGGCGGGTTCGGTTCCAAGCACCAGCATATCGAGCACATGCTTGCCATCCTCAGACCGCACGCTGCGCTTTGGATTGAGCATCAGGCTGAACATGTTGTCGCTCATATACAGGCGCAGGTGTTCGCCCCCGCCGGGCACGACAAAACTCGTGGGACCGCCGAACACAGGGCCGTCGATGGTGAAGCGCAAGCCCTCCTCGCCCCCGGCTGCGGCCGGCGCAGGGGCTGCACTGGCGGCACCGCCTGTGGTCGACGGAGCATCGCCGCAAGCGCCGACGAAGCCGACAAAAGCCAACAGGAGGTATTTGGGAAAAAGAAACTGCATCCAGCGCATGTCCAAGCCTTTCAAAAGAGAAACCATCCGTCGGATTCCAGCGGAATGCAACGGAAATCAGTACGGCCCACCGCTTGAGGCCGCACCAGTTACTGTAGGTTACTGCAGCGAGAAGATGCAAAAATCACGCAAGATGATTAACAATATCGCCAAATAATCTTCATTTAAGCTATTTTTCCCGAACCAAACCCCAAAAGCGCCCCTGCGGGCAGCGCCAACCGTGGCCGGATGGAGCGCCCAGGGACAACACCATCGTCACGCAGACTGCGAACCTCACACAGCGCATCATCGCTAGAGCTTTTCCGCAGGAATAGCCGAA
>JAUCDU010000299.1:0-3127 GCA_034674825.1 Giesbergeria sp. | reverse complement strand
ACGGGCGTCGGCAAGACGGAGCTGTGCAAGGCGCTGGCGGGTTTCCTTTTCGACAGCGAAGACCATTTGATTCGCATCGACATGAGCGAATTCATGGAAAAGCACTCGGTCGCGCGCCTCATTGGCGCGCCGCCGGGCTACGTGGGCTACGAGGAGGGCGGCTACCTGACGGAAGCCGTGCGCCGCAAGCCCTACGCGGTGCTGCTGCTCGACGAGGTGGAAAAAGCCCATCCGGACGTGTTCAACGTCCTGTTGCAGGTGCTTGACGATGGGCGCCTGACGGATGGCCAGGGCCGCACCGTGGACTTCAAGAACACGGTCATCGTCATGACCAGCAACATCGGCTCGCACCTGATCCAGGCCATGGTGGGGCAGGACTCGGACGACATCAAGGATGCGGTCTGGGGGGAACTCAAGAACCATTTCCGACCCGAATTCCTCAACCGCATCGACGAAACCGTGGTGTTCCACGCGCTGGACGCGGCGCACATCGAGTCGATTGCGCGCATTCAGCTGCAGATTCTGCAGGCGCGCCTCGAGAAAATGGAGCTGGAACTGCAGGTGTCGGAAACCGCCATTGCCGAGCTGGCAAAAGTCGGGTTCGATCCGGTGTTTGGCGCCCGGCCGCTCAAGCGTGCCATTCAGCAGCGCATCGAGAACCCGCTGTCCAAGCTGCTACTGGAGGGCAAGTTCCCGCCCAAGAGCGTGATTGCAGTCGATGTGGACCCGGTGCAGGCGCCCGGGGTGTTCCGTTTCAGTGCTGGCCCGTCGCTGGAAGCTTCGTGAAGCCGGTTCAAAAAAGATAGCGCAAAGCGGAATACCATCGGGCGCTGGACGCTATTTGCGCCGTAAATTTCGCCTGCAGATCCAGCCGAGGAGATGATTTGGACAATGTTTTGAACCGTGTGATGGCTTGGGTCTTGCGTGCCGTGGTGCTGGTGGCCGGATTGGTCGTGTTCATGAGCCTGCTCACCGCGGCACTCTTGCTGGCGCTGATGTGGGGCCTGCGCATGCTGTGGGCGCGCATCACAGGCCGCCCGGTGACGCCCTGGGTGATGGGAGTGGACCCGCGCGCCGCCTGGCGGGCTACCGCCAGTCGTACCGGGTGGGGGCGGCGCTCCGAGCACAATACGGCTGAAACCGAGCCGCCCAAGCCGCCACAGACCGGCGCTGCCGGGCCGCTGATGCGTCCACTGCCCGGCACCGAAGACGTGACCGACGTGAAGCCCCGCTCGCCGCGCGAGTGACGCTCTCACTCCAAGCGCGGCCACAGCCCGCCGGGCTCCCAACACTATGATCGAACAATGACCTCCACCGACCTGCGCGCCCTCTTTGATGTCCAGTACCACGCCAGCCGCGAGCATGTGGCGGTGCCGCTGGTGGTGCGGCGCGAGCGCCTGCTGCGCATGAAGAAGTTGCTGGAGCGGCACAGCGGCACTCTGGCCGCAGCGGTGGAAGCCGATTTCGGCGTGCGCTCGCAGCGCCTGACCGAAGTGGCCGACATGTTCGTGCTGCACACCCTCATCGGCCACACGCTCAAGCATCTGGCGCGCTGGAGCCGACCGCAGAAGGTGCGCACGCCGCTGTACCTGCAACCGGCGAGCGCCCGCATAGAGCGCCAGCCGCTTGGCGTTGTCGGGGTGATTTCGCCCTGGAACTACCCGATTCAACTCGCCTTGGCCCCGGCGATCACAGCGCTGGCCGCCGGCAACCGTGTGATGATCAAGCCGAGCGAACTCACGCCGCACACCTCGGCGCAGCTCGAGCGCTTGCTGGCCGAATTCTTCACGCAAGAGGAAATCTGCGTGGTGCAAGGCGATGCGGCGGTGGCCAGCGCCTTTGCTGCACTGCCGTTTGACCATTTGATCTTCACCGGCTCCACCGCCGTGGGGCGCAAAGTCGCGGCGGCAGCGGCCGCCAACCTGACGCCGACAACGCTCGAGCTTGGCGGCAAATCGCCCTGCATCATCGACGCCGATTGCCGGCTGGAAGACGCGGCCATGAAGATCGCTCACGGCAAGCTGCTCAACGCCGGCCAGACCTGCATCGCGCCCGATTACGTGCTGGTGCCGCGCGGCAGCGAAAGCGCCTTTGCCGACGCCTACAAGGCGGCCGTGGCCAAACTGTTTCCGAGCATTGCCGGCAACGACGACTACGCGTCCATCATCAGCCCGCGCCATTTGGCGCGTCTTCGCACCATGCTGCAGCAGGCGCAAACCCAGGGCGCGCAAGTGCTGTCGATGGACTCGGCGCCGCAGAAACAAATGGCGCCGGGCGCCGCCACGCTGGACGGCGCCACCAATCGCCAGATGGCGCCGGTGCTGGTGCTGGGCGCCACCTCGGCCATGCAGCTGATGCAGGAGGAAATTTTTGGCCCCATCCTGCCCGTCATTTCGTACGACCGGCTGGACGATGCCATCGCCCACATCAACGCCGGCCCGCGCCCGCTGGCGCTGTACTGGTTTGGCAACAGCGACCGCGTGCGTGACGACGTGCTGGCGCGCACCGTGAGCGGCGGGGTCAGCGTCAACGACACGCTCTTTCACATTGCCCACGACAACCTGCCCTTTGGCGGCGTGGGCGACAGCGGCTGGGGTGCCTACCATGGTGAGCAAGGCTTTCTGCGCTTTTGCCACCAGAAGTCGGTGCTGATCCAGTCGCGCTGGTCGCTTGGTTCGCTGTTCTATCCGCCGTACGGCGCCCGCCTCGACAGCACGCTCAAACTTTTGCGCCGCATCCTTTAGACCGGGCGCGGGGGGCTCAATGGGACGCTGATTGCATTTCCACTGGCGCGCGCAGGCCGCTGCGCAAAGGCCAAAAGCAGTTTCCGGCGACAATGCCGCTCTTTTTTCATTTTCTCTTTTTTGTTTTCGGTCGGTTTTTCATGTCCAGCATTCAGGTTCGTCCCGCCACGCTTCGCGATGCCAAAGCCATCGCGCAAATCCATATCATTTCCGCGCAGGAGGCCTACCAGGGCATCGTGCCCGAAGACCAACTCAAGACCCTCTCCGTAGAAAAGCGCCAGGCTTACTGGCGCGAAGCCATCGAATACTGCGAGCCACAAGTGCAAGTGGCGGTGGAAGACGACAAAGTGGTCGGTTTCGTCGGCTACGACCGCTCGCGCGAC
>JAUCDU010000298.1:0-3180 GCA_034674825.1 Giesbergeria sp. | reverse complement strand
CCAGGTGTTCCACAAGATCGACCGCAGCCTGCGCTGCCACCACTGCGGCTTTGCGCAGCGCGTGCCGCGCGCCTGCCCGGCCTGCGGGAGCCCGGACATCGTGCCCATGGGCCGTGGCACCGAACAACTGGAAGAACAATTGGCCAGCCTGCTCGAAGGCGTGGAGCGCCAAGGCGGCGGCCCGGTGCGCATTGCCCGCATCGATGCCGACAGCACCCGCGCCGCCGGCGCGCTGCAAAGCCAGCTGGCGCAGGTGCACGCGGGCGAGGTGGACGTACTGGTGGGCACGCAAATGATTGCCAAAGGCCACGACTTTCGCCGCGTCAGCCTGGTCGCTGCGGTGCAGCCTGACGGCGCGCTGTTTTCCAGCGACTTCCGCGCGCCCGAGCGTTTGTTCGCCCTGCTCATGCAGGCCGCAGGCCGCGCCGGGCGCGACGCCGCCTGGATGGCCGAGCGCGGCGCGCCGTGCGAAATGTGGGTGCAACCCCACCACCCCAAACACCCCGTCTACGAGGCGCTGCGCCTGCACGACTACGCGGCCTTTGCCGCGCAGCAGCTCAGCGAGCGCCAGCAGGCGGCCATGCCGCCATTTGCGTTTCAGGCGCTGGTGCGCGCCGACGCGCGTACGCAAGTCGTCGCCCAAGGGTTTCTCGCAGCGGCAGCCCACGCCGCACGCGAAGCCGCATTGCCAGGCGTCGAGCACGTTCATCTGTATTCGCCCGTTCCGCTGGTGGTGCAGCGTGTGGCCGGTGTCGAGCGCGCGCAGATGCTGGTGGAAAGCGACAGCCGACCAGCGCTGCAGCATTTTCTGGCAGCCTGGCAGCCGGTGTTGCATCGGGTGCGCAGCGACCCTGCGCACAAGGGCTTGGTGCGCTGGCTGGTGGATGTGGATCCGCTGGCGATTTGAGGCCTTTTTGGGCCCCTAACGCCCGATGGAAGAGCGCTGACCGCTATAAAAACAGAAGCGACTGCACACTCGCCTGTCGACTAACCGAGGCGGCGAACATGATGTCTAGCGGTAGAACGCCTCGACCGATCCTTTGAGCTTTATCAGCAACGGCCGGCCCTTGCGGTCCAACGTCTTGCCCGCGGGCACTTTCACCCAGCCTTCGCTGACGCAGTACTCGTCGACGTCAAAGCGCTCCTTGCCATTGAAGCGAATGCCAATGTCGTGCTGGAACACCTCAGCCACGTGGTGCGGGCTGCGCGGGTCGACCGACAGGTGGTCGGGCAGGTCGGGCCTGGTCGGGGGTGACTGGGCAGGCTTGGAATCGTTCATGGCAGACTGGAGACTGGTTTTGGCTTGGGAATACACTCCCGCGCATTATCCATCTGCGTCAACTGCTATCGATCAAGAAGCATTTTTCGCGCCGCGCAGTCGACTTCTTGGTGCGCGGCCTGCGCGCCCACTTTGCTTTATGGACAGCCCCTCCCCCCTGATCCCGCCAGACGTTCCCGCAGCCCCACCCGCTCCGGTCCCGTGGTCGCCGTCAAGGGGCCGCCTGCCCGCGCCGCCGAATCTGACGCTCGACGACACGGCTGGCAGCGAGCAGCAAGCCCCTACGCCCGAGCAGCGACGGCTGCAAATTCAAAAACACCAGCGGCGCAGCACCGCGCAGTTGCTACTGCGGCGCGCCGTCTCTGCCATCTTGCTGACCCTGGCCATAGGCGCTGGCACGCTGTGGGCGACGCGGCAACCCTGGTGGTCACCGGCGCTACTGGGCCACCTGCCGCAGCCGGCCCCCATAGCCGGCTGGCTGCGACAGCCGAGCCTGGCCGTGCTGCCCGGTCTTGCGACCGAATGGAACCCTTGGGCGCCGCTCACCCTGAGCGAGCCCGAAAGCCTGCTGACGCGCTGGAAGATTGGCCGGCTTGAAAGCGATCGCCCTGCCTGCGAAGCCTGGCTGACCAGCGTACCTTCAAGCGAGTTGGCGCCGCTGCCCGACTACACCGACAGCAGCACCCTGCTGTGCGGCTGGAAGGCCGCCAGCCACATCAGCCGGCTCGACGGCGTGCGCTTTACATCGCCGTTCACGCTCTCTTGCGGTGCGGCGGTGGCGTTGGCGCGCTGGGAGCGCCATGCACTGCAGCCGGCCGCACGCACGCATCTGGGCACCGAGGTCACGCGGATCGAGCATCTGGGGAGTTACGCCTGCCGCACCATAGGCAGCCGCGCAGAGGGGGAGCTAAGCAGCCACGCCAACGCGCAGGCGCTGGACATCGCTGGCTTCACGCTGGCGGACGGCCGGCACATTCGCGTGGGCAGCGACTGGCACAGCGCCGAAACAGCCGCCAGCAAGAAAGCCACGGCGCAGGCAGCATTTCTGCGCGAAGCGCTGGGCGGCGCCTGCAGCAGCTTCAACGCCGTGCTGGGTCCGGAGTACGACGCCGCCCACCACGACCACTTTCACCTCGATCGCGGTGCTAACCGCGTGTGCCGATAGGTTTCGCGGCCAGGGCGTTTCAGCCCACCAGCAACGCCACCGCCCCTGAAAAGCTCAAAAACGCCAGCGCCGTGGACACCAGAATGATGTGCGCAATGCGCCCGTTGTGCGCGCCAAAGCGCTCGGCCAGCAGCGACACGTTGCTGGCGCTGGGCAATGCCGCGAGCAGCACCAGCACGGTGAAGGCAAACGGGTCGAGCGGCACGCCCAGAGCGATGGCGGCGCGCCCGGCCAGCCACACCAGCAGCGGGTGCACGAACAGCTTGGCCAGCGCCACCGGCACGTAGTCGCGCGGCGCAACGCGCTCGTGCTGGTTCATCTGCGAACGCGCCAGCACGGCGCCAATGGTGAACAGCGCCACCGGCGAGGCGGCGTCGGCCAGCATGGCGATGGTCTTGTCGAGCGGGCCGGGCAGCTTCCAGGCAGCGGCCGAGGCCAGCGCTCCCAACGCAATGGCCCAGGGCATGGGGTTGGTGAGCATGCCGCGCAAGGCTTTCTTCAGCGCCACCGCCATGCCATGCGTACCGGCGCCGTCGAGCCGCGAGAGCGCGATGCACAGCGAGGTCGTGAGCAGCATGTCGATCATGATGCTGACGATGACCGGGCCGGCTGCAGCCGCGCCCAGCAGGGCGATCAAGAGCGGCACGCCCATGAAGCCGGTGTTGGGGAACGCCGCCACCAGCGCGCCAAAGGCCGCGTCGTTCCAGTTGGTGCGCGGGCCGCGCGTGGCCAGCAC
>JAUCDU010000297.1:0-3188 GCA_034674825.1 Giesbergeria sp. | reverse complement strand
TACGCGAAACGGGCGCGATTCCAAGCCCAAGATGCTCGGTGTGAAGGCCTTTGGTGGCGAATTGATCAGCGCAGGCTCGATCATCGTGCGTCAACGCGGCACCAAGTTCCATCCCGGCTCCAATGTGGGCGTGGGCAAGGACCATACCTTGTTTGCCCTGGTTGACGGCCACGTGTCGTTTGCCGTCAAGGGTGCATTGTCCAAGCACACGGTCAATGTGACGGCTGCTGCCTGAAGCGCGAGCGCTTTCGTTGCAGTCCAAGCCCCGCTGAGTCGGGGCTTTGTTTTTTGCGGCGAGCAAAGTGATTCGCCGTCGCTTTTGTACACTGGATCCCCATGAAATTCGTTGACGAAGCCTATATAGACATTGCAGCAGGTGATGGCGGCAATGGCTGCGTGTCGTTTCGCCACGAAAAGTACAAGGAGTTCGGTGGCCCCAATGGTGGCGATGGCGGCCGTGGTGGCCATGTATTCGCCGTGGCGGACGTCAACCTCAATACCCTGGTCGATTTTCGCTACGCGCGGCGGCATGAGGCCAAGCGCGGTGAGCATGGTATGGGGTCCGACATGTTTGGTGCCGCGGGCAGCGACATCACGCTCAAAATGCCGGTGGGCACCATCATCAGCGATGTTGAAACCGGTGAGGTCCTTTACGAGTTGCTGACACCCGGAGAGGTGATCACCATCGCCAAAGGGGGCGATGGTGGCTTTGGCAACATGCGTTTCAAGAGCGCCATCAACCGTGCGCCGCGTCAGAAAACCCCGGGCTGGCCGGGAGACAAAAAGAGCCTCAAGCTCGAACTCAAGGTACTGGCCGATGTTGGCTTGCTGGGCATGCCGAACGCGGGCAAATCCACGTTCATTGCAGCGGTGTCGAATGCCCGGCCGAAAATAGCCGACTACCCATTCACCACCTTGCATCCCAATCTTGGCGTGGTGCGCGTTGGGCCTGAGCAGAGCTTTGTGATCGCCGACATTCCCGGATTGATTGAGGGCGCGTCCGAAGGCGCGGGCCTGGGCCACCAGTTTTTACGCCACTTGCAGCGCACACGTTTGCTGCTCCACGTGGTTGATCTTGCGCCGTTTGACGATGCGGTCGATCCGGTGGCGCAGGCCAAGGCCATCGTCGGTGAACTCAAGAAGTACGACAGCGCATTGTTCAAGAAGCCGCGCTGGCTGGTGCTGAACAAGCTCGACATGGTCCCCGCCGAAGAGCGCGCGGCGCGGGTGGCGGATTTCGTCAAGCGGTTCAAATGGAAAGGGCCGGTGTTCGAGATTTCGGCCCTGACGCGCGAAGGGTGTGAGTCTCTGATCCACGCGATTTACGCCCATGTCAAGGCCCAGCAGGTTGCCGAGCAAGCGCCTGCGCCTGAGCACGATCCCCGTTTCCCCGACGCAGCGCCCGTTTAGTGGTACTTATTGCTATAATAAGTATAGCTTTAGGCGATTGTAAATAGGGCGATAGAGGTCAAAATGACTCTTGAAAAATCGGAGGTGCTGCGCACGGCGCACCGCATCGTCGTCAAAGTGGGCTCCAGCCTCGTCACGAACGAAGGCAGGGGGCTGGATGCGCAGGCCATCGGCGAATGGGCGCGGCAACTCGCGGCACTCGTGAGTGGGCAGGTCGGCGCCAAGCGCGAAGTCATCATGGTATCCAGTGGCGCAGTTGCTGAAGGCATGAAGCGACTGGGTTGGAGCGTGCGACCGCGCCAGGTGCACGAACTTCAGGCCGCCGCCGCTGTGGGCCAGATGGGGCTGGCCCAAATGTACGAAACCAAGCTGCGCGAGAACGGCATTGGCAGCGCGCAGGTGCTGCTCACCCACGCCGACCTGGCCGATCGCGAGCGCTACCTCAATGCGCGCTCAACGCTGCTGACGCTGCTGCGCCTCGGTGTGGTGCCGGTGATCAACGAGAACGACACGGTCGTCAACGACGAGATCAAGTTCGGCGACAACGACACGCTGGGCGCGCTGGTGGCCAATCTGGTGGAGGCGGACGCACTCGTCATCCTCACCGACCAAAAAGGTCTGTACACCGCCGACCCTCGACGTGATCCCGCAGCCACATTCGTGCATCAGGCGCGCGCTGGCGACGCGGCGCTGGAGGCGATGGCGGGCGGGGCCGGTTCGAGCATTGGCCGTGGCGGCATGCTGACCAAAATACTGGCCGCCAAGCGCGCCGCAGGTTCGGGCGCGTCCACGGTGATCGCTTGGGGACGCGAGACGGATGTCCTGCTGCGGCTGGCGCAGGGTGAAGCCATTGGCACACTGCTGGTTTCGCAAACCGCAAAAAAGCAGGCGCGCAAGCAGTGGATAGCCGACCACCTTCAGCTAAGGGGTGCGGTGATGGTGGATGCGGGTGCTGCCCACAAGGTGCGCGCAGAAGGCAAGAGCTTGCTGCCCATCGGCATGACGCAAGTGGTTGGTGATTTCGAGCGCGGCGATGTCATTGCGGTGCACGACCCGGAGGGCCGGGAAATTGCGCGCGGGTTGGCCAACTATGCCAGCAATGAGGCGCGGCGCCTGTGCCGAAAGCCTTCCAGCGCGTTTGAAGCATTGCTCGGCTACGCGGCTGAACCTGAAATGCTGCACCGCGACAACCTGGTGCTGACCGGCTCCTGAAGCCTGCAAGCAGCCTGGTGTCCTAGCGTGATGGTGGCTCGTCTGGCGACGGACGGCTATCGTCTACCAGTTCCGAAGCGCCGGTGTGCTGGTCCCTTTGGGGATCGGGATCAAAGCTCGCGCCAGGCGGAAGCTCGACCCCAGGGTGCACCAGCATCGTGCCCGTTCGGTGCAGCCCGGCGTATCCTGGATCAAGCTCGCGCGAGCGCATGCCGCTGCGCAGGTAGCGGTTGCGTTGTTCATGGCGAGGCAGAAACCGCGACAGCTCGGTCAACGCCATTTCGTAGACGCCGCGCTTGAACTCGACGACGACGTCCAGAGGCACCCAATACTCGTTCCAGCGCCAAGCGTCGAATTCCGGATGGTTGGTGGCACGCAGGTTCAAATCCCAGTCGTGACCCAGCAATTGAAGCAGATACCAGATCTGTTTCTGTCCCTTGTAGTGGCCCCGCGCGTCGCGGCGGATATACCGGTCCGGCACCTCGTAGCGCAACCAGTCCCGGGTTCGGGCTACCACGCGAACGTGGTTGGGATGCAAGCCTACTTCTTCGTGGAGTTCCCGGAAC
>JAUCDU010000296.1:0-3213 GCA_034674825.1 Giesbergeria sp. | reverse complement strand
GGCAGCGTCACCAGCGCCATCACCGTGGAGACCGCAATGCTTGCCGTGACCTCGGCTTCGGCCACGTCGTAGCGCTGGGCAAACAGGAACACGTTGGCCCCTGTGGGCAGCGAGGCGGTGACCACCAGCACCGCCAGCGCCGGGCCACCAAAGCCCAGCGCCATGCCCAGGCTTGCCAGCACCAGCGGAAAACCCAGGGACTTGATCAAGGCCACGCGCAGCGCTGGCTTGAAGTTCGAACCCACTTTCGAGAACGCAAGCGTCACGCCGACCAGGAGCAGCGCCAGCGGCCCGAGCGCCTGGCCCAGCAGTTGCAGCGGCTTGTCGACCACGGCCGGCAGCGTGAGGCCGGTCTGCGCGAATACCAGGCCGGCAATGATGGGCAGTGGCACCGGGTGCAGGATGCCGTTTTTGACCGCCTGCAGCACCGTGCGCAGCAGGTGCGGCTTGGCTTGCCCGGGCAGATTGGCGCGCGCACGTGCGGCGGCCAGCTCGAACACCACCGTGGCGCCCGTCAGCAGCACCAGGGCGTGGACCGAGATCAGGGTGAACAGCGTCACCAGCCCGGCCTCGCCGAAGGCCAGACCGATCAGAGGCACGCCGATCATCAAGGTATTGCCAAAGGTGTAAGCCAGCCCCCGCGCCGCCGCCAGCGTCGAGAACCCCTGCAGCACCAATGCGCTGCAAAAAACCAGGGCTGCTGCAGCGAAATAAATCCCCACCGGCCCGAAATCCAGTGCCTCGATGCGCACCGTGCTCATGGTGCGAAACAGCAGTGCCGGGGTGAGCACCATGAAGACGAGGTTCGAGAGGTCTTTGACCGAAACGGCGCGAATCCACCCCAGGCGCGCGGCCAGAAAACCGATGGCAATGAACAGGACGACCGGGACCAGCGACGTGAAGACGGGGGAGTTCAAGGGCAACTACATTTTTGATAGCTGAGAGCGCTTGCATCTAAAGCGCTGGAGCCCTATTTTAATGCCCAACCAGAAGCTTCACACGGCTAGCGCTGCGCCCGCGCCCGTGAGGCTTTGAGCCCCCTCGCTGGCTATCGGTGAATGCGGCGGTTCAAGCCGCAACCGGCGCCACTTCAATGCGGTTTCTGCCCTTGTTCTTGGCCGCATACAGTTGCTGGTCCACCGCATCGATGAAGTCGGCTGGCGCCATGCCCGGGCCGGGCACCACGGTGCCGACGCCGACGCTGACCGTGAGACGCTGCTCGTGCGGCGATTGCGCATGCGTGATGGCTTGCCGCTTGATCAGCCGCTCGCATCGCTGCGCGACTTTCAACGCCACCGAGGCGTCGGCCTGCGGCAGCAGGACGACAAACTCCTCACCGCCAAAGCGTGCCACCAGATCGCGCGGGCCGTCGAGGGCCAGGCTCAGCGTCTGCGCGACATCGATCAGGCAGCGGTCGCCCTGGATGTGGCCGTACAAATCGTTGTATTGCTTGAAGAAATCTATATCGAACATCAGCGCGGAGAGCGGCTGGCCGTTGCTGCGCGCGCTCTCCCATTCCAGCTCAAGGCTGGCATTGAAGCGACGCCGGTTGGCAATGTTGGTCAGGCCGTCCTTGAACGACAGCGCCTCCAGCTCTTTTTGCAAGGCGAGCAGCTTCTGCTCGGTCTTCTTGCGCTCACTGATGTCAAACATGAAGCCGACCAAGGCTTCCGGCCCGCCCTCGGCATTGCGCACCACGTGCACGACATCGCGTATCCACACATGGCCGTTGTCTTTGGTGAGAGCCCGGTAATCGGCTTCGTGGTCGATCCCGGCCTGCGATTGCGCCACGCAGAAATTCACCACGTTTTCGCGGTCGTCCGGGTGCATGCGCGCTGCCCAGTCTTCCACGCTCATCCAGCTCTCTGGTTGCCAGCCCAACAACTCTTCGATTTGCGGGCCAATGTAAGTAAAGCGCTTGCTGGCCCAATCAATCTTCCACGGAATTGCTTTGGTCGATTCCAGCAGGGTGCGGTACACCGCGTTGTCGGAATGGAGTTCGCTCAAGTCGGCCATGGTCCGTTTCCCCCGATAAAGATATGTGCAATGCCTGCTCAGGCGATGGCAACCGGCTGGCCATGCCCCGTGTCAACGGCATTCCAATACCAATAGAAAAACCCATTGTCCTTTTGCAGCAGCGTATGCGTGACGATGCTGTTCTGGTGAATGTCGCCCCAGCAGGCACGCGCAGAGTTGCGGTTGTTGTGCAGGTCGATGCATTCGGGCTTGTCGCTTGCGGGCTTGGGCGGTATGTACAGCGCACTGCCGCGCGGCACCCACAAATCGGCCAGCCGGATTTTGTCCAGCGCCGGCCAATAGCGGCCGACCGAGACCACCAGCGGCTGCGTGGGGTCGGTGGAGGCAAACACGTGGGGAAAATCGTGGTGCTCAAGGTCGGTGCAGACCACACTCAGCAGCGCGTTGCCCGTTCCCTGGTAGGGCGACCAATGCCCGGCAAACACACCGTATTCGTATTCGATTTGCTGCAACTGCGCGACCGGACTGGTCACGCGAACCACCTGCCCCGGCTCCAGCAGCGTGATGCCGAAGGCCGCTGCGACATCACGCGTCGCCCACATCGGCGCGAAATCCACCTGCCGTGCCGCAAAACCCAGTTGCGTCTCGATGCCGTATGGCGGTGTGGGCTTGACCCCCAGCACTGCGGCCACCACGTACTCGTTGCCCATGGCCAATGCAGGGTCGGTGCGCGCAGGCGCGACTGGCGTGACGCCCGCCGGCGGCTGGCTGAGATAGGTGGGGACACCACCATCGTTGAAGCAGTAGGGCGTTTTGGCGGTGTCTACCGCGGTCTCGCAAATCTCTTTGATGAACAGCGGCGCAGCAAGTTGGGTTTCGGGCACGGGTGTGTGACTCCTGCAGGTTTCTGTGCGATCGCGGTATGCAATTTCCGGCCGCCAACAAGGCCGCAGAATATGTTAGCAGATGTTTCGTCGTCGCGTATGCACGCCTTAGGGTCGTCACCAGGACACTCGTCAACCTCCGGGGCCACAGCGCGGCGCTGCGCCCCAGGGCTGCGTGCAGGTGTCGCTGAGCCCCACCAGACCCGCCGCTTTCTGCAGGCGCGAGCGCTGGTTCAGACAGGCCTGGTGCTCTGCCTCGGCTGCTTTTTCCTGTGCCATCCGCATGGCACTGGCACGTTCGGCCTGCAAATGGGCGACGCGCTCGCGGACCTTGGGCATGGCGACCAGCGCG
>JAUCDU010000295.1:0-3234 GCA_034674825.1 Giesbergeria sp. | reverse complement strand
TGGCTTGAAATTTCTCGACCACGCCGCCTTCCATCACCGAGGCGTTGTCCGAGTAGGCCACCACGGTGTGCTGCGGGCTGGTCTTGTGGGTGTGGCGGATCATGCCGAACAGGCTCATGCCCTGCGCCGCGCCGTCGATGGTGAACTGCGCGTTGAAAATTTTGTGGCGGCAGTGCTCGCTGTTGGCCTGCGCAAACATCATCAGTTCGACATCGGTGGGGTTGCGTCCCAGCGCAGTGAAGGCGTTGACGAGGTAGTCGATCTCGTCGGCGGCCAGCGCCAGGCCCCACTGGGCGTCCGCCGCCACCAAAGCCACGCGCCCACCTTGGAGCACGTCGACATGCGCCATCGGTTGGGCCGGCAGTTCGGTGAACAGCGCGCGGGCGGCGTCCAGGTCGGTGAACCAGGATTCGGTCATGCGATCGTGCAGCAGCACCGCTGCCTCGGCCAGCTGGGCGTCGTTCAGGGTTTTGGCGCCGCCCAGCAGACCCGAGCGCAGGCCTATGCGGTACTCGGTCACGCGCTCAATGCGGCGCACGTCGAGCCCGCAGTTGTGCGCAATGTCGGTGGCTTTGGAGGCCCAGGGCGATACGGTGCCCAGGCGCGGCGAGACGACCACCGCCTGGCCGCTGGCTTCGCCCGCAAAAGGTTCGCCGTATTGCAGCAATGCGCCCAGCTGCTCTGCTTGTGCGGCGGTGGGCGCACTCGGCGTCGCGACCCAATGCACGTAGCGCGCCTGCAGGGCATCGACGCGCGGCTCAATCGCTTGCAGCAGGGGCACTAGCTGGCGCGCGCGGAAAGGGCTCAGGGCGTTGCCGCCTACAAACATGGTCAGGTGCAAAGTCACGGTGGCGGCGTTCCAGTGGGAAAGTGTCAACAGCAGAGCCAGAGCAGCTCAGGCGCCTGCGGGCAGCAAGCACCAAAGCCCGTCATTTTAGTTGGCGGCCCAATGTCGCCGTGGCCACGCCAGCAGGCAACACTGCCCGATGGGATAATTTCGCCCCATGAGCATCAACATCAAGTCCGCCGAGGACATCGCCGGCATGCGCGTTGCCTGCCGCCTCGCCTCTGAAGTGCTGGACGCCATTGCGCCGCACATCCAGCCCGGTATCACCACCCGCCAGATTGACGAGCTTGCCGCCGCCTGCATGGAAAGCCAAGGCACCATTTCCGCCACCATCGGCTACCAGCCGCCGGGCTATCCGCCCTACCCCGCATCGCTCTGCACCTCGGTGAACCACGTGGTCTGCCACGGCATTCCGAACGACAAGCCTTTGAAGAAGGGCGACATCGTCAACGTGGACGTCACCGTCATCACCAAAGACGGCTGGTACGGCGACAACAGCCGCATGTATTTGATTGGCGAGTGCTCGATTGCCGCCAAGCGCCTCTCGGCCATCACGTTTGATGCCATGTGGCACGGCATCCTGCAGGTCAAGCCCGGTGCGCACCTGGGCGACATCGGCCACGCGATCCAGAAGTTTGCCGAAGGCCATGGCTTTTCGGTGGTGCGCGAGTTCTGCGGCCACGGCATCGGCCAGCGCTTTCATGAGGAACCCCAGGTGCTGCACTACGGCCGCCCGGGCACGCTGGAAAAACTCGAGCCCGGCATGGTGTTCACGATCGAACCCATGATCAACGCCGGCAAACGCGACATCAAGGAGTTTGGCAACGACGGCTGGACCATCGTCACCAAGGACCACAGCCTCTCGGCGCAATGGGAGCACACGGTGCTGGTGACGCCTACCGGCTATGAAGTCATGACGCTGTCGGCTGGTTCGCCCGCGCTGCCACCATTTGTCACGGCCACCGCGACCTGACGCCATTGCCTCTTGAGGCCGTGACGATCAGGGTGCGCACGCTTCTTGCATGGCCTTCTGAATGAAACGCACGCCGCCTACCCCCGCCTCGCCCGACCTCAGCGCCCTGCGCGACGCCTACCGCCAGGACAAGGCTGCGCTGCTGGGCACCTTGCTCGCGTCACTCCCGTCGGTGCGCAGCATTCACGGGCTGCTGCGCCGCTTCACACGGCTGGCCGACGCGCTGTTGATCACGCTGTGGAAATCTGCAGCCTTGCCGCCGGGTCTGGCCTTGCTGGCCGTGGGCGGGTTTGGCCGCAGCCAGTTGCTGCCCTATTCCGATGTGGACGTGGTGGTGCTGCTGCCCGAGGGCTCGCATGCAGCGCTCAGCGCCCAGACCCGCGAGCGCATCGAGGATTTCATCCGCAATTGCTGGGACGCGGGGCTGGAAATCGGCTCCAGTGTGCGTTCGATCGACGACTGCCTGCAGGAAGCCGCCGGCGACGTGACGGTACAGACCTCGCTCCTGGAAGCGCGGCGCCTCACTGGCAGCGCGGCACTGTTCCAGCGTTTCGAAGCGGCGTTTCGTGCCTCGATAAACCCGCGCGCGTTCCTGACCGCCAAGACGCTGGAGCTCCAGCAGCGCCACACCAAGTACGAAAACACCGCCTACGCGCTTGAGCCCAACACCAAGGAATCCCCCGGCGGCCTGCGCGATCTGCAGACCATTTTGTGGGTGGCGCACGCCGCCGGGCTGGGCAATTCATGGCGTGCCCTCGCTGTGAGCGGTCTGGCCACGGACTATGAAGCGCACCAGCTCGAGCGCAACGAATCGGTGCTGCTGCTGATTCGCTCCCGCCTGCACGCCATCGCCGGGCGCCGGGAAGACCGGCTGGGGTTCGACTTGCAGACCGCCGTGGCAGAAGCGTTCGGCTACCGCAGCACCTCCCGCGAGGGCGCGCGATTGCCCATGCGCGCCAGCGAAACGCTGATGCGTCGCTACTACTGGGCCGCCAAGGCGGTCTTGCAGCTGACGCAAATCCTGCTGCTGGAGATTCTGGAGCGCCTGAGCCCGCCGCAGACGCCGCCGCGCCCCATCAACGAGCGCTTCCTCGACAAAGACGGAATGATCGAAGTCGCCAGCGACGACCTCTACCAGCGCGACCCGCACGCGATTCTGGAGACATTTTTGCTCTACCAGTCGTCGTCGGCGCTGCAAGACCTTTCAGCACGCACACAGCGCGCGCTGTATGCCGCGCGCGGCGTGATGAACAGCGCGTTTCGCAGCGACCCGGTGAACCGCGCCGCGTTCCTGCGCATCCTGCAGCAGCCCACGGGCATCACCCACGCGCTGCGGCTGATGAACCAGACCTCGGTGCTGGGGCGCTACCTGTGGCCGTTTCGCCGCATCGTCGGGCAAATGCAGCACGACCTG
>JAUCDU010000294.1:0-3241 GCA_034674825.1 Giesbergeria sp. | reverse complement strand
AGGGGGACACCGCCAGCGCGGCGGGGCGGCCCTTGCGCGGCGGTCGCTGGTCTGGTTCGCGCCTGCATCCACCTCCGCGTGTGGTGCTTAGCACCTGGACAACCGAGATGTATCCAATGACAAACACTATCAATTCAGTAGCTCCCAGCGCTTATGCACCAAGCGCTAGCGGCCAAAATTCCGCAGGAATTTCGGTGAAGGCTAACTTCGCGAACAGCGAAGTTAAGGACTCGCAAGAGTCCGGCCGTAGCCAAAAAGACTTAAAAATCGTGAACGCTCCTCCCACCGACCACGACGCTGCGCTGCGCTTCATCACCTGCGGCAGCGTGGACGACGGCAAGAGCACCCTCATCGGGCGCCTGCTGGTCGATACCAAAGCCGTTTTGCAGGATCACCTCGCCGGCGTGCAGCGCCAGGGCGAGACCGATCTGGCCTTGTTGACCGATGGCCTCTCCGCTGAGCGCGAGCAGGGCATCACCATCGACGTGGCCTACCGCTACTTCGCCACCGAAGAGCGCAAGTTCATCATTGGCGACGCGCCGGGCCACGAGCAGTACACGCGCAACATGGTCACCGCCGCTTCGCAAGCCGACGCTGCTGTGGTCCTTGTCGATGCCACCAAGCTCAACTGGCAAAACGCGCTTCCTACGCTGCTGCCGCAAACGCGCCGCCACAGCCTGCTGGTGCACCTGCTGCGCGTGCCCTCGCTGGTGTTTGCCGTCAACAAGCTCGACGCCGTGGCCGACCCTGCCCTTGCGTTCACGCACATCAGCGCCGCGCTGGCCGCATTCGCAAAAGAAGCCGGCATCACCGTCCGAGCCACGGTGCCCATCTCGGCGCTCAAGGGCTGGAACGTGGTGGACGGGCGCGCCGGCTGGTGCGACTACATCGGCCCGAGCCTGCTGCACATCCTGGAGCAGTTGCCCAACACCGCACCGGAGACCGATCTGCCGCTGGCCTTTCCGGTGCAGTGGGTGGAGAAATTCTCACACTCGTCCGACACGACACAAGGCCGCCGCGCGTTCTGGGGCCGCATTGCCGCAGGCCTGGCCCAGCCGGGCGCTGAAGTCCAGGTGTTCCCCAGCGGCCAGCGCGCCCGCGTGGCCCAGGTCCTGGACCGGACCCGCCAGCCGGGCGACGTGGCAGCAGGCCAGAGCGCTGCGCTGGTGCTGGACCGCGAAATCGACATCTCGCGCGGCGACTGGATTCTGGCCGCGGCGCAGCCGATGCAAGGCGACCCACAAGGCGACGATTTCGACGCGCCCGAGCCAGCATCGCCCTGGCCCGCGCAGACGCTGCTCAGCTGCACCGTTGCCTGGCTGGACGAGCAGCCGCTGGTTGGCGGGCGCGTCTACCAGCTGTTGCACGGCCACCGCTGGGTCAAGGCACGGGTGCAGCGCATCGTGCACGGGCTCGACATCCACACGCTGGCCGAGCACCCGGCGAGCGAACTGGCGCCCAACGCCATTGGCCATGTCGAACTGCAACTGCAATCGCCCCTGCCGGTCGCGCCCTATGCGCGCTCGCGCCAGCTGGGCGCCATGATTTTGGTGGACACCGCCAGCAACCGCACCGCCGGCGCCGTGCTGCTACGCTGATGGCATGCCCGATCAGACCCCTGCTTTGCCGCCGGTTTTCACCATTGGCCACTCGACGCACAGCTTCGACGAATTCGCCGCACTGCTCGCGCAAGAGGGCGTGCAGCGCGTTGTCGATGTGCGCAAGCTCACCGGCTCGCGGCGCTTTCCGCAGTTCAATGCCGACGCTCTGGCGCCTGCGCTCGCTGGCGTGGGCATTGGCTACCAGCACATCGCGGCGCTCGGTGGCCGGCGCGGGCGCACGCTCGCCAAAGGCGAGCCCTCGCCCAACGGCTACTGGACCAACGACAGCTTCCGCCGCTACGCCGACTACGCGCTCACCGAAGATTTCGCGCAAGGAATGGCGCAGTTGCACGACTCCAGCCAGGCCACGCGTTGCGCCCTCATGTGCGCCGAAGCCGTCTGGTGGCGCTGCCACCGCCGCATCATCACCGACTACCTGCTGCTGCAAGGCCGCGAGGTGCGCCATATCCTGGGCAAAGCGCGCGCCGAGCCCGCCAGCATGACGCCGGGCGCCGAAGCGACCACCCTTCCGGGCCCACCGCCGCGCACTGCGCTGCAGTACCCGCCCGGGCCAGACACCTAGCGCCTCCTTGAGGCCGCAAGACCAGCAGGGTTAGCCACTGACGTCTCAGTGCTAACCCTTAAAATACCCACCTTACGTTTCCGAACAACGAGCCAGCCATGACCCACGTCGTCTCCGAGAACTGCATCAAGTGCAAATACACCGATTGTGTGGACGTGTGTCCCGTGGACTGCTTTGTTGAAGGCCCGAACATGCTCGTCATCAACCCCGACGAGTGCATCGACTGCGCGGTCTGCGTGCCCGAATGCCCGGCCAACGCCATCTTTGCCGAAGAAGACCTGCCGCCCGACGAGCTGGCGTTTATCAAGATCAACGCCGAGCTGACCAACGCCCCAGGCTGGAAAGCCATCACCAAGCGCAAAGGCGCCCTGCCCGACGCCGAAGAGTGGAACGGCAAGCCGGGCAAGCTTGCAGACCTGATCAAGTAGGCTGCCCTTGTGCCGCTTTGCGGCTTCCGCCTGAGGGGGACGCCCCCGGTGGCCCGGAGCAGTTGACTCCCCCTGCGTCGCTTCGCGCCTTCCCGCCAAGGAGGACGCCTCCAATGGACTGGCAAAGCCAGATCCACTGTGGCACTGGTTTTCTGGGTCGGGCTTGCGCGCAGCTGGTTTGACTTTGACCACGCCTTCGGATGTCCTTGCTCGCGTTCCGGCGATTTGTCTCCCGCACAATCACCACTTCCGTTCGGGCACAACTTGTCTAAGCCCCTTCCGAGTGCGGTCGGAGAACTACAAGGCAGCGAGAATTTGATGGAAAAAACAGACGCAGTCGTCATCGGCGCCGGCCCCGTCGGTCTCTTCCAGGTGTTTCAGCTCGGCCTGCAAGGCCTTGCCTGCCACGTCGTTGATGCTCTGCCGCAGCCCGGCGGCCAGTGCGCCGAGCTGTACGGCGACAAACCCATTTACGACATCCCCGCCGTCCAGGTCTGCACCGGCCAGGAGCTGACCGACCGGCTGCTGGCGCAAATCCGCCCATTCGCGCCCCACTGGCACCTGGGCGAACAGGCCACGGCGCTGGAGCCGCAGGCCGATGGCGGTTTTCTGGTGGAGACTGCCCAGGG
>JAUCDU010000293.1:0-3244 GCA_034674825.1 Giesbergeria sp. | reverse complement strand
AGCTCGACATGCACCACGCCGATTCCGAACCCACGTCGAAACCAGGGCAGCCCCAAGCTCCCTATATTAAGCGCGAAGGCAGAAATTGCAAGAGCTGTGCGGGCGAATTAATTTCTGCGTCGGCGCCCCAGGCTTGGACCGACGTGCCAGAGCCCAGATAACCGTAGTTGGCGGCGACGGTAGGCATGCCTGCGGCCCGCCCGGCAACAATGTCACGTTCGTCGTCCCCGACATACACGCAATGGCCCGGCGCTATCCCCAGGCGCCTTGCAGCTTCGAGCAAGGGCTCAGGGTGCGGCTTGGCGTGCGGCGTCGTGTCGCCGCTGATGGCAACCGCACAGCGCGAGAATGCTGGCAGCGCGCGCAGCAGTGGATCCGTGAAACGAGCCGCCTTGTTGGTCACGATGCCCCACGCAAGACTGCGCGCGTCAAGGGCCGCGAGGAGGTCCACGACCTCGTCAAAGGCAGCAGTGTGGTCGAACATGCAAGCGCTGTAATTGGCAAAAAATTCCTCGCGCAGAGCATCAAAATCAGCGTGGCCCGGCGCGATGCCGAAGGCAATCCCGAGCATTCCACGCGCACCCGCGCCCGCCATGGTGCGGTATTCAGACAGTGGGCGCGGCTCCAGCCCGCGATCCGTGCGCATTTTGTCAGCGGCGCGGCCCAGGTCGGTCGCGCTGTCCACCAGTGTACCGTCCAGATCAAACAAGACCGCACGGGCGCCTTCAAACATTGGCATGAGGTCTCTGCGCGGCAACCAGGTAGTTCACGCTGGTGTTGTGACTGAGCCAATAGCGGCCACTGAGCGGGTTGTGTTCGAGCCCCTTCATATGGGCAATTTCCAAACCCGCGCCGCGACAACTTTGCGCCAATTCGCTCGGGCGAACAAGCCGCGCAAATTCGTGCGTGCCACGGGGCAGCAGCCTCAGCAGGTACTCGGCACCCAGAATCGCAAATGCGAACGATTTGGCATTGCGGTTTATGGTGGAAAAGAACACCCAGCCTCCGGGACGCACCAGCTCTGCACAGGCGCGGACGATGGCGTCCGGGTTGGGGACATGCTCGAGCATTTCCATGCAGGTCACGGTGTCGAAGCTCGCGGGTTGTTCTTGCGCCAGTGCCTCCGCGCTGACCTCGCGGTAGCTCACGCGAGGTGTCTGGGCCTCCAAGGCATGCAACTGGGCGACTTTGAGGGATTTGGTCGCCAGGTCAATGCCCAGCACCTGCGCACCCTTGCGCGCCATGGCGTCGGCAAGAATGCCACCGCCGCAGCCCACATCAAGCACTTGTTTGCCTGCCAAGGGCGCGATGGCGTCGATCCAGGCCAGACGCAGGGGGTTGATTTCATGCAGCGGTCGAAACTCGCTGTCTTTGTCCCACCAGCGATGGGCAAGCTCGGAAAATTTGGCCAGCTCGGCAGGGTCAACGTTGGCGGCAGTCGTCATGTCAGCAATCCAAAGCAAAAAACATGGAAGCGAAGGACCATGAAAAAAGCCCCGTTGCCGGGGCTTTTTATCAAGCAATCAAGGATTACTTGGAAGAGCGGGTACCCACAACTTCGATTTCCACGCGGCGGTTCTTTGCACGGCCTTCGCGGGTCTTGTTGTCGGCGACAGGCTGCTTCTCACCCTTGCCTTCGGTGTAGACGCGGTTCTTCTCGATGCCCTTGGCAACCAAATAGGCCTTCACGGCTTCAGCGCGACGGATCGACAGCTTCTGGTTGTAGGCATCGGTACCGATGGAGTCGGTGTGGCCGACGGCGATGATCACTTCGAGGTTGATGCCTTGGACCTTGGAAACCAGGTCGTCGAGCTTGGCCTTGCCAGCGGGCTTCAGAACCGACTTGTCAAAGTCGAAGAATGCGTCAGCGGCGTAGGTTACCTTGCTCGAAGCGGCGACTGCCGGAGCAGGCGTAGGTGCAGGAGCGGGAGCAGCTGCTGCGGGAGCAGGTGCAGGTGCAGGTGCTGCAGCAACAGGAGCGGCCAGAGCGCCATCGCAACCAGGAGCTGCGGTAGCAGGCGTCCAGTAGGCATCACGCCAGCACAGTTCATTGGTGCCGTTTTTCCAAACGAGTTCGTTGGTACCGTTTTTCCAGTTATCAACAGTTTGGGCGCCAGCGGCGGTAGCAAGCGCTGCAGAGGCAAACAACATCGCCACTTTGTTCAATTTTTTCATGGTTCTCCTCTTGGGGGCAAAGCCGCAGCAGCGCTGCGAAACAAGGACGTCATTCGGTGACCATCACCAAAAACGCTGAACTGATTGTGCCATACGTAACAGCCGCGCATGGCCCCGAGTAGGGTGCGAATCGTAGGACAAAAGCGCCTGAAAGGGTAACTGTTGCTGTATGGCTACAGAGCCTTGCGCCTAAAATGACCGGTCCCTGTCGCTTTGTACCTCTTCCATGACCCAGTTCGCCAAAGAAACTCTCCCGATCAGCCTCGAAGAGGAAATGCGGCGCAGCTATCTGGATTACGCCATGAGCGTGATCGTCGGTCGTGCCTTGCCAGACGCTCGCGATGGCCTCAAGCCGGTGCATCGGCGTGTGCTGTTCGCCATGCACGAGCTGAACAACGACTGGAACCGACCCTACAAGAAGTCGGCCCGCATCGTGGGCGACGTGATAGGCAAGTACCACCCGCACGGCGACAGCGCGGTGTACGACACCATCGTGCGCATGGCGCAGAACTTTTCTCTGCGTCACATGCTGGTAGACGGCCAGGGGAATTTCGGCTCGGTCGACGGGGACAACGCGGCCGCGATGCGCTACACGGAAATCCGTCTGGCCAAGATTGCACACGAGATGCTCGGCGACATCGACAAGGAAACCGTCGATTTCGGCCCCAACTACGACGGCAGCGAACGCGAGCCGCTGGTGCTCCCAAGCAAATTGCCCAACCTGCTGGTCAACGGCTCGTCGGGCATTGCGGTCGGCATGGCGACCAATATTCCGCCCCACAACCTCAATGAAGTGGTGGACGGGTGCCTGCACCTGCTGGCGCACCCAGAAGCCAGTATCGACGAGCTGATGGAGATCATCCCAGCACCGGACTTTCCTACCGCCGGCATCATTTACGGCATCACGGGCGTCAAGGATGGCTACCGCACCGGCCGTGGCCGCGTCATCATGCGGGCCAAGTGCCACTTTGAGGACATCGACCGGGGCCAGCGCCAGGCCATCATCGTGGACGAGCTGCCCTACCAGGTGAACAAAAAGACGCTGCAAGAGCGCATGGCCGAGCTGGTG
>JAUCDU010000292.1:0-3285 GCA_034674825.1 Giesbergeria sp. | reverse complement strand
GCTGCGCGGTGGTGGGGCTGACGCGGCCAAAGCGGTTGGCGCTGGGTGCGGCCAGCCCGGCGACCGCTTGCTCGCCCGCAGCAGGCGTGGCGCAGGCCGCCAGCAGCGCCTGCGCGACCGGGTGCGCCGGGCAGCGCAGACCGATGCTGTCCTGCCCGCCGGCGGCAGCACTGGCCACATCTGCGCGGCGCGGCAGGATGACGGTGAGCGGCCCCGGCCAGAAAGCATCGACCAGCGCGCGCGCGAAGGCGGGCACCTCGCGGGCGAAATGGTTGAGTGCTGCAGCACCGGTGACGTGCACGATCAAGGGGTGGTCGCTGGGCCGGCCCTTGGTGGCGAAGACCTGCGCCACAGCCGCATCGCTGCTTGCATCGGCGGCCAGGCCATAGACGGTTTCGGTGGGCAGGCCCACCAGCCCCCCGGCGCGCAGCTGCTGCGCCGCGTGTGCGATCGACTCGGGAAGGCTGCCGTCCAGAATCATGGAAGCCTCAGAACGGCGCCATGCCCAGAAGGCTTGCCGCTGCCATTGCGGTGCTGCGCGCCTGCTCCGCCGTGGCGGCGGTGATGGTCAGGTGCCCCATCTTGCGGCCATGGCGCGCCTGCGCCTTGCCGTACAGGTGCAGGTGCGTGCCGGGCAGCGCCAACACCTGCGCCCAGGGCGGTGTCTGCGCTGCCTCGCCCTGCGCAAACCACAAATCGCCCAATAGGTTGAGCATGACGGCGGCGCTGTGCTGGCGCGGCTGCACGAGCGGCAGGCCCGCGAGCGTGCGCACCTGCAACTCGAACTGCGATACATCGCAGGCGTCCACGCTGTAGTGGCCGCTGTTGTGCGGGCGCGGCGCGATTTCGTTGACGATCAGGCGCCCGTCCTGCAGCACGAAGAATTCCACGCACAGCACGCCGACGTAATCGAGTTCGTTTGCTATTGATTTTGTATCTGTCAGCGCTTGCTGGATAAGCGCTTGGGGCATATTTTCTTCAAAAACCTCGGTCACCGCGAGGATGCCGTCGCGGTGCAGGTTGCGCTGCACCGGCAGATGCACGCAGGCGCCGTCCGCGCCGCGCGCGACCAGCACCGAGCATTCGAGTGCCAGCGGCAGCAGTTGCTCGAGCACGCAGGGCACGCGCCCCAGGGCCTCCCACGCGGCGGCCAGCTCGGCGCTCGTCTGCACCCGCGCTTGGCCCTTGCCGTCGTAGCCCATGCGGGAGGTTTTCAAGATCCCGGGCAGCAAGGCCTGGTCGATGCCTGCGAGCTGCGCAGACGTTTCGATCACCGCGTACGGCGCGCAGGGCACGCCGCAGGCGGTGAAATGCGCCTTCTCGTCGGCCCGGTTTTGCGCCACGGCGACTGCACGGGCGGCGGGTGCCACGGTGCATTGGCCGGCCAGCGCCGCCAGCGCCACGGCGGGGACGTTCTCGAATTCGGTGGTGACGGCGGCGCACAGTCCGGCGAGCTGGCGAAGGCCTTCGGGGTCGTCGTAGGCGCTCTGGATGTGCTGGTGGCTGACGCGCCCTGCCGGGCTGTCCGGGTCCGGGTCGAGCACGGCGGTGAAGTAGCCCATGGCCTGTGCGGCGTGGACAAACATGCGCCCCAGCTGCCCGCCGCCAAGCACGCCCAGCGTGGCGCCGGGCAGGATGGGGAGCAGGGTTGCGTTCATTCGGGTGGCAGCCGCATGGCGCGCGCGGCCTCGGTCTGTGCTTGGCGGAACACGCGCAGCTGCTCGCGCAGCGCCGGGTTGTGGTTCGCCAGCATGGCGACGGCAAACAGCGCGGCATTGGCGGCGCCGGCCGCGCCGATGGCAAAGGTGGCGACTGGCACGCCCTTGGGCATTTGCACGATGCTGTGCAGCGAATCCACTCCCTGCAGGTGACGACTGGCCACGGGCACGCCCAGCACCGGCACGGCGGTCTTGGCGGCCAGCATGCCTGGCAGGTGCGCTGCGCCCCCTGCACCGGCGATGATGGCCTGCAGGCCGCGTTCGGCCGCACTCTCCGCATAGGCAAACATGTCGTCGGGCATGCGATGGGCCGAGACCACCTGGGCCTCGTAGGCGATTCCGAATTGGCTCAGAATCTCGACTGCGTGCTGCATGGTCTCCCAGTCGCTGGAAGAGCCCATGACCACTCCGATTTGGAGGCTTGTCATAGTGTCTGGTGGCGCAGCGCCCGCAGGTCTGCGCTAGAGTTAACCCGCGATTTTACTTTTTGGGCGGCAGGTTCGCCCCATTGCCAAGAAAACCGAGAGTTCCATGATCGACGTCACCGTAGAAAATTTTGAAGCCGAAGTCATCACCGCCTCGCACAGCGTGCCGGTGCTGGTCGATTTCTGGGCGCCGTGGTGCGGCCCTTGCAAGACGCTGGGGCCGCTCTTGGAAAAACTGGAGACCGCCTACGCCGGCCGCTTCAAGCTGGCCAAGATCGACTCCGACCAGCAGCAGCAACTCGCCAGCATGTTCGGTGTGCGCAGCATCCCGACCTGCGTGCTGATGATCGGCGGCCAGCCGGTGGACGGCTTCACCGGCGCCGTACCCGAGAGCCAGTTGCGCGCCTTCCTCGACAAGCACGTGCCCAGCGAAGCTGCGCTGGAGGCCGAAGCCGAGGTGGACGAAGCCCAGGCGCTGCTTGCTGCCGGCGACACCCAGGCGGCGCTCACCAAGATGGCCGACGCCCTGGCTGCCGACCCGGCAAACGACGACGCCCGGTTTGATTACGTGCGCCTGTTGATTGCCACCGGCGCCTACGAAGACGCCGAGGCCTTGTTGCACGAGCCGCTGGCGCGCATCCCCAAGCCGCTGCGCTTCGAAGCGCTGCTCCATTGGCTTGAAGCGCTCAAGTTTGTGCAGGAGGACGACCGCGGCAACTGGCCGCTGGAGCAGTTTGACGGGTTGATCGCCGCGAACAAACGCGACTTCGATACCCGGTTGGCGAAAGCGCGGGTGCTGATGGCCGAGGGCCAATGGACCGCCGCCATGGACGAGCTGCTGGAAATCATCATGCGCGACAAGGCCTGGCAGGACGGCGCCGCGCGCAAGACCTACGTGGCCATTCTGGAGCTGCTCACGCCGCCCAAGCCGAAGGCGGACGCCGGCGTGCCCGGCAAGAGCGCTGGCGGTATCGAGCTGATGGGCAAATCGTCCATGCCCCAGGACGACACCCAGGCCTTGCTGGACACCTACCGGCGCCGGCTCAGCATGGCGCTGAATTGATGTCGGTGCTGCAAGCGCTATATAAAATATAGCTGTTAGCGCTTACTGGATAAGCGATAGAGCCGTATTTGACCTAAAC
>JAUCDU010000291.1:0-3287 GCA_034674825.1 Giesbergeria sp. | reverse complement strand
TCTGGAAATCCAGCGAACCGCGCAATTGCACACCGCCAAGCTTGTAGCCGCCCGCCAGCGTCACGCCGCTGTATTGCGCGTTGCCCGTGTTCTGGTAGCAACCAAAGGGTTCGCCACAGGCGCCGCCCGCAGCGAAGTTGATGAGGTTGGTGACGCGGTTGCGGTACGCCACGGCCGAGAAGGCGCTGCTGCCGCTGGCGTAGCGCAGGCCGACCTCCAGGTTGCGGCTGGTTTCCGGCTGCAGCGTGGCATCGCCATAGGCGCTAAAGCGCTGGTACAGCGTCGGCGCGCGAAACGCCGTGCCCGCCGATGCCGTGGCACGCCAGTGGGGCGCAAACGCGTAGCCGTACGACAGGCTTCCCGTGCCCTTGCCGCCGAACTCGCTGTCGCTGTCGTGGCGCAGATTGGCCTGCACGGTATGCGCGCCGGCGCTGTAGCCATAGCCAAACGCCAGGCCGTCCTGCGAGCGGCTGCGCGAGATGCTGACGCTGTAGGCATCGAGCGCCGGGTTGTGCAAATGGTCTTCCCGGCGCTCAAGCGTGGCGCTCAGGCGGTGCGCGCCCAGGCGCCAGTCGTTTTGCCACAAATAGCCGCGCAAGCTGGTTTCTGTCAGATAGGGCGAAGGCGTGCTTTCGTAGCGGCTGACCGAATCGGTGACCGACAGCCGGGTGCTGAAGCTGTCGCTCCACTGCGCCGCCCAGTGGGCGCCAGCCGTGCGCAAACGGTGCTGGTTGCGGTCGTCAACCGGCGCCGCAGGCTGGTAGCCAAACGCGTCGTAGGCGGACGTCAGACGGCTGGCCAGCAGCGTGGCGCCAATCTGGTGCTGGGCATTGAGGCGGTAGCCCAGCCGGGCGCTGGCATTGGTGCTGCGGTAGCCATCGTCGTCCGGGTTGTGGACGCCGCTGGTCCGGCTGTCAAAGCCGCTTGAGCGCGCGTGCGCAAGGCCCAGCGCGTAGTCGAGCGCGCCGCCTGGCCCGGTCGTACCGCTCACGCCCGCCTCGACTTTGCGGGTGCCGTGGCTGCCGACGCCAGCGCCGACGTAGGGCTGCGCCGGGCCCTCCCCCTTGCGCGTGAAAAGCTGGACCACGCCACCAATGGCGTCCGACCCGTACACCGCAGCAGCGGGGCCGCGCAGCACTTCGATGCGTTCGATCTGCGCCAGTGGGATCTGCTCCCACAAGGCGCCGCCAGTCGATTGCGAATCAATGCGCACGCCATCAAGGTAGACCGCCGTAAAGCGGGATTCGGCGCCGCGCAGGTACACGCTCGCAGCGTTGCCGATGCCGCCATTGCGGGAGATCTCGACACCGGGCAGCCGGGCCAACACATCGGCGATGCCGGTGGCGCCGCTGGCTTCTATGGTTTCGCGGTCGACGATGGACACATCGGCCACCAGATCCGACAAGGGCTGCTCGGAACGCGTGGCAGTCACCACGGTTTCGGCCAACTGGGGCGCGCGCAGGTTCTGCGCGAGCAGGGTGGGCGCCGCGGCGCCCTGGGCATGCGCCGCGTGGGCGGCGATAAGGGACAAGGTAGCGAGCACGGCGGGGCGCAGCGATGCTGCGCAGCGCACGTGGGACAAACGATTTTTCATGGGAAACCAAAGTCAGCAAACAACCCGTGCCGGCTTCCCCGCCAGCGTATGGGTGACACGGCCGCACGCACCCAGGGCGCGCGCAACCACCGTGTTGGCCGGTATCCGGGCTGGCGGCACGCCTTTCACGGCCTTCCCAGGCGCTTGTTCAAGGCGCCCAGTGGCACTGGGTGTGAAAGGTGAATATGGTGTCGGGTTACGACGCCAGGGATTCGGCCGCTGACCGTTGCGGGGGCAGCGCAGGCTCGGCGGGCGCCATGATCGGCACCCCTCCTCCCTGCTTCCCGTTGAACTGCGGCGTGTGAACCACGACGCGAGCACCAACGCGCTGAAGTTTAAAGCATGGCGCCGGCGCTCCAGCCACGCGGCAATGTTGCGCGGCGCACGAAGCCGCGCGGCTCGGGCCGCGAAGCCCTCGCCAGCGCAGCAGCAAGCCCTACAATGGCCCGGCTATGTCCATGGACTCTTCGCCCCCCCTCGACCGGATTGCAGAGCGCGTGGAGCGCCTGCTGATGCGCCACCAGCAACTGGAGAGCACCAACGCCCTGTTGACCGAACAGGTCTCCGCACTGACCCAGGAGCGCGATTCACTTCGATCGCGCTTGCAGGCGGCGCGCGCGCGCGTGGACTCGCTGATCGAACGCCTGCCCTTGCCGCCAGAAGAATAGGAAGCGCCATGAAACAGCTGGAAGTTCAAATCATGCAGCAGAGCTACCTGCTCGGTTGCCCTGAAGGACGCGAGGCGCGCCTGCTCGACGCGGTGGAGCGCGTGGATACCGCCATGACGGCGATTCGCGACGCCGGCAAGGTGCGCGCGCGCGAGCGCATTGCCGTGCTGGCCGCGCTCAATCTGGCGTTTGATCTGGCAGACCGTGAAGCGAATGAATTGGCGCAGGCATCGTCACCAACGCCGGCAGCCCCGAGCGCAGGCACCTCGCACGATGCGCTTTCGGCAGCCGACAGCGAGCGTCTTGAGGCTCTGGTCAAGCGCCTCGACGACGTGCTCGGCGCCGACGGCCGCCTGTTCTGAAACGCTTTGCATCAGCACGGCACAGCCTTGACAAGCGGGCCTACAATGAATGCGTCTGCGGTGCTGCCGGGCTGTAATTCCTTGAACCAATGCTCATAGAGCCCGGGCTTGGTACATTGCCCGACGAGCGTGATCGTCTCGCGCTAGATGAACCCAACGTCAGGCTGCCCTCGCCCACCTGAACCCCCGGTTCAGGATGCCGGTCCGGTGGCATCCGCGGACACCTTTTAACTTCAGCCTCCCAGCCCCAAGATTGCACATCGGCAGCGAGCGCTGACGGCATTCAAGTTCACTTTTCCCTTGATGATTTCGATATCGCCCGCATTGCTGGCCGGCTTGGCGATGCTTGGCCTGGTCACCGGTTTTCTTGCGGGCTTGCTCGGCATTGGCGGAGGCATGCTGCTGGTGCCGCTGCTGACCTACATCATCGGCGTGCAAGGCGTCGAGGCGGGATTGGCCGTGAAGATGGCGATTGCCACCTCGATGGCGACCATCATGTTCACCTCGCTCTCCAGCGTGCGCGCCCACCACCGGCGCGGCGCGGTGCGCTGGGACGTGGTGCGGCGTCTTGCGCCCGGCATTGTTCTGGGAGGGCTGGCGGCCAGCCTGGGCGTTTTTGCCTTGCTGCGTGGCTCCGCGCTGGCCATCGTCTTTGCCGCCTTT
>JAUCDU010000290.1:0-3291 GCA_034674825.1 Giesbergeria sp. | reverse complement strand
GGCAAGAGCGGGCATGTCGGGAGAAAGATTGCCGCCACGCTTGCGTCCACAGGCACCCCGGCGCTCTTTGTGCATCCGGCAGAGGCCAGCCCTGGCGACTTGGGCATGGTGACATCGGGCGACCTGGTGCTGGCAATCTCCAACAGCGGTGAGAGCGCCGAGCTCATCGCCATCCTCCCTGTATTGCGCCGGCTCGGAACGCCGCTGGTGGCCATCACGGGCAAGCCGCGGTCGGCGCTGGCGCAGCACGCCGACCATGTACTCGACTGCAGCGTCGAGCGCGAGGCCTGCCCGCTCAACCTCGCTCCCACCACCAGCACCACCGCCCAATTGGCGCTTGGCGACGCACTGGCAGTGGCGCTGCTCGATGCGCGCGGGTTTCGGGCCGAAGACTTTGCGCGCTCGCATCCCGGCGGCGCGCTGGGACGCAAGCTGCTGACGCATGTCAGCGACGTCATGCGCAGCGGCGACGAACTTCCGCGCGTGGGCCCACAGGCCGGTTTTGGCGACCTGATGCGCGAGATGAGCGCCAAAGGACTGGGCGCTGCCGCCATCGTGGACGAAGCCGGACGTGTTCTGGGAATTTTCACCGACGGGGACCTGCGGCGGCGCATCGAGAGTGGCGCCGACCTGCGCCAAAGCCGCGCGGCAGGACTTATGCACCCGAACCCGCGCACCATCCGTGGCGACGCACTGGCAGCCGATGCGGCCGCCCTGATGGAGAACCATGGCATCACCAGTGTGCTGGTGGTGGGCGATGACACGCTGCTGCTGGGCGTGGTGCATATCCGCGATTTGATGCGCGCCAAGGTGATTTGAAGTGCAGCACGCTGTACGAACACTTCCTGCACTGACTTTTGCGCCCGAGCTGCTGCTCGCAGCGCAGGGCGTGCGCGTGGCCTTTTTTGATGTCGATGGCGTGTTGACCGACGGCGGTATCTACTTCAGCGAGGCGGGCGAAACGATCAAGCGCTTCAGCACGCTGGATGGCCACGGCCTGAAACTCTTGCAGCGCGGCGGCATTGTGCCTGCGGTGATCACCGGACGTGACTCAGCGCCGCTGCGCGTGCGGCTTTCCGCTTTGGGCGTGCAGCACGCGGTGTATGGTACCGAAGACAAGCGCCCGGCGGCCGAAGGCATCCTGGCGGACCTGGGCCTGGGCTGGGAGCAAGCCGCGGCCATGGGCGACGACTGGCCTGACCTGCCCGTGATGCGGCGTGCCCGTTTTGCCTGTGCGCCGCCGAGCGCCCACGCCGAGGTGCTTGCCTGTGCCCGGCACATTACACAAGCGCCGGCGGGCGCAGGGGCTGCGCGCGAGCTGTGCGACCTGTTGCTGATCGCCACAGGCGTCTATGCCGGCCTGCTAGCCGATCACGGTACATGACAAGCCGTTCACACCGCGTGTGGGACCGTGTGTCGGTCTACCTGCCAGTGCTGCTGATGGGCATCCTGGCATTGGTCACATGGTGGTTGGTGCGCAGCGCTCCGACCGTCCCGCCCGTTGGGCAAAACGTAGTGCGTGGCCACGAGCCCGACTATTTCATGGAGAATTTTTCGGTCAAGAATTTTGGCGCACAGGGCCAGCTATTGAGCGAAGTGCATGGCGAGATGGGGCGCCATTACCCCGATACCGACACGCTGGAGATCGACCGCATGCGCCTGCGTGCGCAAGACAGCGCTGGGCGCGTCACGCATGCCACGGCCAACCAGGCGATCAGCAATGCCGATGGGTCCGAAGTCCAGCTTTTCGGCAACGCCAGGGTGGTGCGCGAGCCTGCAGCAGTGCCTGGGGGCAAGACGCAACCGCAGCTCGCGTTTGAAGGGGAGTTCCTGCATGTCTGGCCCCAGCTTGAGCGCGTGCGCTCGAACAAGCCGGTGGTGCTCACACGAGGCAAGGACCGTTTCACCGCCGACACGCTCGCATACGACAACGCGGCCCAAGTGCTGGAACTGCAGGGCAATGTACGCGGCACGCTGGTGCCGCAAAAGTCAAGATAGAACGGTAATTTCGGCGGTAGTTACGGGCGTTTTGAGCTATGAAAACGCAGCATTGAGCGCCATGATTGCTCCCAAAAAAGGCCTCCGAGGAGGCCTTTTTTTGGAGAGCGCTGCAAACGCTCAGTAGCTGTTGCCACCGCCGTGGTCGCCGCCGCTGCGGCCGCCGCCGCGTGGACCCGAGCCGTACGGACTGCGAAAACCGCCCTCGCTGCGCCCGCCGCCGTAACCCCCGCCGCCGCCTTCGCGCCCGCCCCCATAGCCGCCACCGCCGCCTTCGCGTCCACCGCCATAACCACCACCGCCTTCGCGACCACCCCCGTAGCCGCCGCCATATCCGCCGCCGCCACTGCGGCCGCCTCCATACCCACCCCCGCCGCCAAAGCCGCCAGAACGAGGAGGACGTGGTTCCATCGGACGGGCTTCGTTCACGACAATCGCGCGTCCTCCAAGCGACTGGCCGTTCAAGCCATTGGCGGCAGCTTGTGCCTCCGCATCGCTGCCCATTTCGACAAAACCGAAGCCCTTGGAGCGGCCGGTGTCGCGGTCCATCATCACTTTGGCGCTGGTGACTTGACCAAACTCGGCGAAAGCCTGCTCCAGATCGTTGTCGCGCACGCCGTAGGGCAGGTTGCCCACATACAGTTTATTGCCCATGTTCGGGATTCCTCAAAGACACATAAATAAAGCGATGGAGTCCCGAAAACGCAAGCCGATCTTGACGACGCCGCGTGAAACCGACGGATCACCGCAAACCACACGAGAGCGCCCGAAAAGCCTTAGCACCTCCGGCGGACGCCCTCCGCGCGCACTCCCAAGGGAGCGCCCGTTCGGGCATTATGAATCGGCTTTTTTCTTGGAAAGCAAGGGTTTTCAGGCATTTTTGCGAGAAAACGCAACAAAAAAGGAACCCGAAGGTTCCTTGTTGTGAGCGCCAAAGACGTTCGGCGCTGGATGCAGGTAGCTTAGTAGCCGCCGCGGCCACCGCCGCCGCCACCACCGTAGCCGCCGCCACCGCTGCGGCCACCGCCACCGCCGTAACCGCCGCCACCACCACCACCGCCGTAGCCGCCACCACCAGCGCCGCCGCCGAAGCCGCCGCTACGGGGAGGGCGTGGCTCCATTGGACGTGCTTCGTTGACCACGAGGTCACGGCCGCCAAAGTTCTGACCATGCACGCCCTGGATGGCAGCTTGTGCCTCAGCATCGCTGCCCATTTCGACAAAGCCGAAGCCCTTGGAGCGGCCGGTGTCGCGCTCCATCATGACCTTGGCGCTGGAAACCGAGCCGTACTGG
>JAUCDU010000289.1:0-3299 GCA_034674825.1 Giesbergeria sp. | reverse complement strand
ACCCGAACAAAAATCCCAGCAATGGTGACAGGAAGATGAACGCCACCGTTTTCAGAATGCCTGAAGATATAAGCGCTCCCGCGCCTGTTTTCGCAATGACCGCTCCCACGATGCCGCCAATCAGCGCGTGCGACGAACTGCTGGGAATTCCGTAGTACCAAGTGATCAGGTTCCAGGTGATGGCCCCCATGAGGGCGCCGAAAATCACGTGGGTGTCGACCACGCCCGGCTCGACAATGCCTTTGCCGATGGTGGCGGCAACGCTCAGGTGAAACACAAAAATGGCGATGAAGTTGAAGAAGGCCGCGAACACCACGGCTTGTCCGGGCTTGAGCACGCCGGTGGAAACGACGGTGGCAATGGAGTTGGCGGCGTCGTGAAAGCCGTTCATGAAGTCGAACACGATGGCCAGCGCGACCAGCAGCGCCACGACCCAGAGGGCGGTCTGTACGGTTTGCATCGAAAGCCTGCAGGTTCAGGAGTTTTCGAGGACGATGCCCTCGATCAGGTTGGCCACGTCCTCACACTTGTCGGTGATGGTCTCCAGCAACTCATAGATCGCCTTGAGTTTGATGAGCTCGCGCACATCGGGCTCTTCACGAAACAATTTGCTCATGGCACTGCGCAGCACGCGATCGGCATCGCTCTCAAGCTTGTCGATTTCTTCGCAGATTTTGAGCGCCGCCTCGGCCGTCGCTGCATCCGCCAACTTGTTGAGCAGGCGCACCGCGTCCCGCATGCGCTCAACTGATTTGATGCTCAGATCGGTCAGGCTGGCGATCTCCTGGGTAATTTCGCGCACGTCGTACAGGCTCATGGTTTCCGCAGAATCCTGAAACAGGTCGGCGACGTCGTCCATGGTGTTGATGAGCGAATGAATCTGCTCGCGGTCGATGGGCGTAATGAACGTCTTGTGAACCGCCTTGTTCACATCGTGCGTAATGCGGTCGGCCGCCCGCTCAGCCTCATCCACCTCATGGGTATAGCGCGCGCGCAACTGGGGATCGTTGTAGTTCGCGACCAGTTTCGCGAAGGCATGCGCAGCCTCCACGATGCGCTCCGCGTGCTGGTTGAACATTTCGAAAAAGTTGCCTTCGCGCGGCAAGAGCTTGCCAAACAGCATGTGGAACTCCAGGGGGTATCGTAGAAAGTGTCAGGCGGTGTGTCGAAACCACAGAGCAGGTTCCGAGAAAGTGGCGCGAGTTTACCGCGCACTTCCGGCCGACAAATGAACCAGACGGTCAGCGACCGGGCCAATGGCGCTTGTGAAGCTTGGTTGCATCCACAATCCCATTGCCCGCGCCCGGACAAGCCGGAAGTTTTACGCTGAGAGCTCCTGGCAGCAAGGCGCCCGCTCAGCAGGGCACTACTCGCCCAAATACGCGGCGCGTACCTTGGGGTCGCTCAGCAGCTCCCTGCCTGGCCCTGTCATGGTGATGATGCCGGACTCCATCACGTAGCCGCGATTGGCAATCGCCAAGGCACGGCTGGCGTTCTGCTCCACCAGCAACACGGTCACGCCTTGCGCGTAGACGTCGCGAACCACCTCGAAAATCTTGTCCACCATGAGTGGTGACAGGCCCATGGAGGGTTCGTCCAGCAACAGCAGTTTGGGCCGGCTCATCAACGCGCGTGCCATGGCCAGCATTTGCTGCTCCCCGCCGGACATGGTGCCGGCCAGTTGGTCACGGCGCTCCTTGAGACGTGGAAACAACGTGAACATTCGGTCGATGTCCGCCAGAATTCCCGCCTTGTCGCGACGCACGTAAGCACCCATGCGCAGGTTTTCGGTGATCGACATGCGCGCAAACACGCCGCGCCCCTCGGGCACCATGACCAGGCCCTTTTTCACCAGATCCCAGGCGCCCTGGCCACGAATGCTCTCACCCTGGTAGTGGATGTCGCCGTCGCCAAACGTCAGGGTGCCGGTAATGGCCTTCATCGTGGTGGTCTTGCCGGCGCCGTTGGAGCCAATCAACGACACGAGTTCGCCAGATCGCACTTCGAAGTCAATGCCCTTGACCGCCTGGATGCCGCCGTAACCGACCTTCAGGCCGCTGACTTGCAAAAGGATGGAGTTGTTCTGTTCGGCCATGCTCAGTGTTCTCCCGGGCCAAGATAGGCCTCGATCACTTTTTCGTTCTTCTGCACGTCAGCGGGTGTGCCTTCGGCAATCTGCTTGCCGTAATCGAGCACCGTGACGCGATCGCACAGCCCCATCACCAGCTTGACGTCGTGCTCGATCAACAAAATTGTGCGGTTGTCATTGCGGATGCGGTCAATAAGCTCACGCAACAGCACTTTTTCGGTCGCATTCATGCCGGCCGCCGGCTCATCGAGCGCAATGAGTTGCGGGTCGGTCGCCAGCGCCCGTGCAATCTCCAGACGCCGTTGGTCGCCATAAGACAGCGTGCGGGCCTTGTAGTCGGCGTAGTGGCCGATGCCTACGTATTCAAGCAGCTCCTGAGCGCGCTGGGCAATCGCCGCCTCTTCTTTTTTGAAGCTCCTGGTGCGAAACACCGCCCCGAAAAGGCCTGAATGGGTGCGGATATGGCGGCCCACCATCACGTTCTCTAGTGCCGTCATTTCGGAAAACAAACGAATGTTCTGGAACGTGCGCGCAATGCCCGCCTTTGCCACCAGATGCACCGCCTTGGGCGCATAGGGTTTGCCGGCGAGCTCGAAGGTACCGCTATCAGGCGTGTAGAGGCCCGTGATGACGTTGAAGAACGTGGTCTTGCCGGCGCCGTTGGGGCCGATCAGGCCGTAGACCTGACCGCGTTCAATCGTGATACCGACGTCCGAGAGTGCCTGCAAACCGCCGAACCGCTTTGAGATACCGGTGACCTTGAGCACCGGCGCATTGGAATTGTCTGCCATGTCTGTCTTTCTGCCGTGTTCAGGACTTCTGCATCAAGCTCTTGCCGTGCTCGGGAGCCGGCCAGAGACCGCGCGGACGCAGTAGCATGACGACGATCATCGCAAGCGCAATCAGCAGCTGGCGCAGGATGGCAGAGTCAAGGCGCCCATCTGTCATGGCCTGAAGCGGGCCTGCAACGTAGCGCAGCACTTCCGGCAAGGCGGACAGCAGCACGGCACCCAGGATGACGCCCGGAATATGACCAATGCCGCCCAGCACGACCATGGCGACGATCATGACCGACTCCATGAGACTGAACGACTCGGGCGATACAAAGCCCTGAAACGAAGCGAACATCACCCCCGATACGCCGCCAAACGACGCCCCCATGCCGAAGGCCAGCAGCTTCATGTTGCGCGTGTTGATGCCCATGGCCTTG
>JAUCDU010000288.1:0-3353 GCA_034674825.1 Giesbergeria sp. | reverse complement strand
CATGTCGGGCACCTGGTAGCTCAGGGCGTGGTCGATTTCGCTGTGGTGTGCGCTGCGGTGCATCGTCATGTCAAAACTCCAGTTGCGGTTCTTGGTAGGCGGCCACGTTGGCGTGGTGGTAGGCCACCTGCTCCAGGTGCTGGCGCAGCGCGGCCAGCGTCTCGTCGGGGTCGGCCTGGCCGGGCGCGGCATAAAAGGCGGTGAGCAGTTGCAGCGCCTGCGCCCAGCTGCTGTTCACGTCAAGCAGGTCGGCGGCGCCGGCCTGCCTGCCAGTGGGCATGGCCAGCACCAGGCGCCCGGCGGCGGCGGCCAGAAAGTCGCTGGCGTAGTGGCAGCCGCACACTTGCTCGTAGGCGGGCAGCACGATGGCGGGCATGCGGCCCGTGGCCAGCCACTTGTAGAGGCTGTCGTGCGTGGTGCCCATGCGGTCGGCAATGCGCTCGACGCTCAGGTTGCGCCGGCTTTGCGCGTACTCCTTGCACAGGCGCAGGCCGTGCACCAGGCTGGTGGCGCGCAGGTGCTTCCAGCGGGCGGCGGTCATTTGCGCACCCCCGGGGCGGCGTGCTCCAAAACCATTGCGCCTTGGAAGTGCGCTTGCAGGCACAGTGGCCCCATGGCCTGGCGCACGCCGGGCCGCACTGTCAGTTTGGCGTGGCGGTGGTTTGTTACAGTCGGTGTCGTTTGCATGGCAATATCCGGCCGGGTCAGTCGTTGACGGGCAGGCCAAGGGCAATGCGCACGTCGCGCCCTTCGCCAAAGTTGCCGTGACGCACGCCGCGCACCACGTCGGAGACGGTGCGGTACTTGAAGCCGTGGGCGGCGGCAAAGGTCTTGAGCGTCTGGCCTTGCTGGCGCAGGCGGTGCTTGATTTGGTTGGAGCTGGGTTGGCTGGCGGTTTTCATGGCGGTACTCCTTCGCGGTTGTCGCTGCGATTGGGTGTGTGTTGCTGCTGTTGGGTGTGATTATGGTTCAAATATTTGAACCTTGCAACAAGCAAGGTGCAATTTTTTATGAGTCTTGCCGAACGCTTTAAAACGGAGCGTGAGCGGCTTGGGCTCACGCAACCGCGGGTTGCCGTCCTCACGGGGGTCGGCAAAACGACGGTGATCAATTGGGAAAAAGGCCAGTCATCGCCCACGGCGGCGCAGCTGGCCGCGCTGGCCGATGCCGGCATGGACGTGCTCTACGTCATCACCGGCGAGCGCAGCAGCGCCCAGCCTGCGCACGACGCGGCCGAGCAGGTGCTGCTGGACGCCTACCGGCGCTGCAGCGCCGAGGGCCGCCAGCACTTGATTGCGACCGCGGCGCTGCTGGCGGCAGGGGTGGCGCCCGGGCCTGCGCCCCGGGCCAAGGCGGCGGCCACGGCGGCCAACAGCCCCAAGCGCGGCGCCAAGGTGGATGCGGCTGACAAGCCTTCAGCCAGCGCGGGCGAACAGGTTTTTCACGACCAAGTGGGCCAGGTGGTCAAGGTCAGCGGCAACCTGGAGCAAAAGGATTTCAGTTTTTTCAGTAGTAAGAAGGACGAGAAGTGACGCAGCAGCAGTGCTTTCAGGCCGCTGTGGGGCAGGCTGTGCAGACGCGTGAGCTCAACCAGTACTTTGGTGTGACGCCACCGACCGAGGAGCAGCTGCAGCATGAATTCGCCCTGCGCACAAAAATCGATTGCGGCAAAGAGGCCCGCCTGTGGCTGCAGCAGCTCATGGAGCACCACGGCTTTGGCGCGCGCGAGTTGGCGGTGAGCTGGAAAGCCAATGCCATCTACTGGGACAAGAAGCACGGCAGGCCGCGCGTGAGCACCTCCTGGCTTGAGGCGGCGTTTGTTTATTTCGTCGCGGGCGCGCTTGGGCTGTGGTGTCTGTCGCTGGCCGTCGCGTTCATTTGGGCCGGGCCAGACCATCTTCCCGCGCGCATGGCGGTCTACGCCCTGTGCCTGGCGTACCTGGGTATTTGCTGGCTGATGGCGCGCTTCATTCTGTGGCCGCGGCGAGTGGCGTTACGGGTGCGTGCAGTCGCAGTCTGCCCAACCCAATGGCGAGTAGGCGCGTGCGCGGACGAGCCCAGCCATCAGGATTTCATTGCAAAACCATAAAGGAGTGACCATGGAGAATTTCATTGAGCGCCTGAGGAAACATGCCGAGCATGTGAAGGATGTGGGGCGCCACTGCACTACAGAGGAAACGACCAAGCAAGCGCTGATCTTGCCGCTGCTGGACATTTTGGGTTTCTCGCCTTTTGATCCGATGCGGGTGAAGGCGGAGTACGGTGCGGATTTTCCCGGAGTCAAGTCCAGCGAACGCGTGGATTACGCGCTGTTTTGCCATGGGGTGCCGGTGATGTTCATTGAGGCCAAGGCATACGCAGAGAACTTGTCCAACCACAGCCCGCAGCTGTCGCGCTATTTCAATGCCACCCCGGAGGTGACCATTGGCGCCATCACCAATGGGCGGGAATGGCGTTTTTTCACCGACTTGAACAACAAGAACATGATGGATGCGGCGCCGTTTTTGACGGTGAACTTCGAGAACATGGACGTGGCGCTGCTGCCGCGCCTGCACCGTTTTCGCCATGATGAGTTCAAGCCCGATGCGCTGCGCACATTGGCCGAAGAGACGGTGTACCTCAATGCCTTCACCAGCGTGATCAGCCAGAGCCTGCGCGAGCCCGATGTGGAGTTTGTGAAGTATGTGGCGGGGCGTGCGGATATTCAGCGTCAGTTCAACGCCCGGTTCTTGGATGGAATTGCGCCCATCGTCAAGCATGCGGTCGAGCGGGCGGTGAGCAATATGGTGGTGTCTGGCTTGTCCGCCAAGCCCGAGCCGGCGCCGCCATCTGCCTTGCAACCCGATGCCGCGCAGGCGGAGCAGCCTGCGGGAGCCGATGACCCAACGGCAGACATTGTGGACCCGACGAATTCGCGCATCGTGACCACGTATGCCGAGCGGCGCTTGTTCGAGGTGGTGCAAGGCATTCTCGGGGACGATGCCGATATTGCCGCAAAGGACACGGAGAGCTACTACTCGGTGCTCTACCAGAATAAGGTCAACCGCTGGCTGCTCAGGTACCAGTCTGAGAAGCGCCAGCCGTGCATTTTTATGTGTGTACCACTGACAGAGGATCGCAAGCGTGAAATTGCGCGTGCAGGCCTTCAGCTGGGCACTGGGGACAGTATTTTGCTGGCGCAGCCAGAGCACCTGGCGCGTATCAGCGGCATTGTTTTCGACGCCCTGGAGCACTGCAAGGACGATGCGAACTTCAAGCGGTCAGGGCAAGCGCAGACGGTTTGAGGATTTCGCCGCACGGACGATGGGGAGGAGGAAGACGTGATTGCGATTTCAATGACCGCGCGGATCGAA
>JAUCDU010000287.1:0-3365 GCA_034674825.1 Giesbergeria sp. | reverse complement strand
GTGCACCACGCGCACGGCCGAATCGGTCTTGTTGATGTGCTGACCGCCCGCGCCACTGGCGCGGAAGGTGTCGATGCGCAGGTCGGCCGGGTTGAGCGTGACGGCCTGGTGCTCGTCGGGCTCGGGCATCACGGCCACCGTGCAGGCGCTGGTGTGGATGCGGCCCTGGGTTTCGGTGGTCGGCACGCGCTGCACGCGGTGTCCGCCGGACTCAAAGCGCAGCGCGCCATAGACTCCCGTCCCGCCAGGGCCGCTGCCGTCCGGGCCCTCGATGCGCAGCACGATTTCCTTGTAGCCGCCCAGCTCGGCCGCGTGTTCACTCACCACTTCGACGCGCCAGCCGACGTTGGCGGCGTAGCGGGTGTACATGCGGGCGAGGTCGCCGGCAAACAGCGCCGACTCGTCGCCGCCCGTGCCGGCGCGGATCTCGACGAAGGCGTTGCGCGCATCGTCAGGGTCCTTGGGCAGCAGCAGGCGCTGCAGCTCCAGTTCAAGCTGCGGCAGTTCGGCCTCGCCGGAGGCAATTTCTTCTTGCGCCAGCTCGGCCATCTCGGGGTCGTCCAGCATGGCGCGTGCCGCTTCAAGGTCGGCTTCCAGCTGCACATAGCGCGCATACCGTCCTGCGATCTGCGTCACCTCGGCGTGCTCGCGCGAGAGCGCGCGGTACTGGCCCATGTCGGCCATGATGTCTTCGCGCGAGAGCAGGAAGTCGAGCTCCCCCATGCGACGGGCATAGCGTTCGAGCTGGTTCCTGAGAAATGTTTGCATGCGCGGGAAATTGGTTAGCTACCAAAAAAGTAGCTAGAAAGATAGGCTGATTCAGCGCTACAAGGGGTTTTTGGTCTGAGAACGCAAAAACAGGCGCGAGGCGGTGCGCGCCGTGTGTTCGCGCGCCTCGGCGTCGCCGGCGCGCAACTCGGCCATGGTGCCGTGCAGCATCTTGCGCGAGAGCCCGCGCGAGAGCGCTTCGAGCACCGCATCGACATCGTCGCCGCGCGCCAGGCGACGGCGTGCGCGCGCGATTTCCAACGCGCGCCACTGGTCGGTCTGCTGGTGGATTTGTCGAATCAGGGGCACGACGCCGTGCTGCGGGTCGCGCTGATCGAGCCAGTGCATGAAGCTTTGCACACCCGCGTCGATGATGGCCTCGGCCTGCTCAACCGCCGCCTGGCGGCTCGCCTGCGCCGTCTGCACCACGCTGGCGAGGTCGTCCACGGTGTAGAGGTAGACGTCTTGCAGCGCCTTGACTTCGGGTTCGATATCGCGCGGCACCGCCAGGTCGACCATGAACATCGGGCGGTGGCGGCGCTTTTTGAGTGCCCGCTCGACCGCGCCCAGGCCGACGATCGGCAAGGTGCTGGCGGTGCAGCTGACGACGATGTCGAATTCGTGCAGGCGGTCAGGCAGGTCGGCCAGGCGCATCACCTCGGCGCCAAAGCGCGATGCCAGGCGCTCGCCGCGCTCCAGCGTGCGGTTGGCAATGGCAATCGACTGCGGGTTGCGCGCGGCAAAGTGCGTGGCAGTCAGCTCGACCATTTCGCCCGCACCGACAAACAGCACACGCGTCTTGCCCAGGTCTTCGAAAATCTGGCTCGCCAGGCGCACCGCGGCGGCCGCCATGCTGATGCTGTGGGCGCCGATTTCGGTGGAAGTGCGTACTTCCTTGGCGACGGCAAAGCTGCGCTGAAAGAGTTGGTTGAGTGTGGAGCCAAGTGCGCCTGCGCTCTCGGCGGCGCGCACCGCGTCTTTCATCTGGCCCAGGATCTGCGGCTCCCCGAGCACCATGGAGTCGAGCCCGCTGGCCACGCGAAACGCGTGGCGCGCGGCCGGGCCGTCTTCCAATACGTAGGAATGCGAGCGCAGCAGGTCAGTGCTCACTCCGCCGCTATGCGCCAGCCAGCCAATGGTGTGGTCAAGTGCACTCTCTTCTCCAGCGCAGTACACCTCGGTGCGGTTGCAGGTGGAGATGATGGCCGATTCGACGCTGCGGTGCGGGTTGGCGGCGCCCAGCGACTCGCGCAAGCCGCCCAGCGTAGGCGCAATCTGGTCGAGCGCAAACGCAAAACGGCCGCGCAAATCGAGCGGCGCGGTGTTGTGGTTGATGCCCAAGGCCCAGACAGACATGCGGGGATTATAAAATCGCTGGCTAATCAAAGGGTATTCGTCTGCGCAAGGCGCTTGACTTGCGTCATGTTTATGGATTTCACTTCGGCCCTGAACCACTTTTTCAGCTTTTTCCTGCCGGCCCTGTGCCTGCCGGTGCTGCTGTGGCCGATGGCACGGCTGGCCTTTGGCCGGCAGTCTGACGCACCGCGGTGGTGGATGCAGTGGCTGGTGCAGGCCACTGTGGGCGGCGCGGTCTTGCTGGCGGGCCTGTGGATTTTTGGTCGTGACGGGAAAATGCTGACCTATGCGGCGCTGGTGCTGGCGAGCGCCAGCGTTCAGTGGGTACTGGTACGCGGCTGGCGGCGCTGAAATCCTGCCGGGCTGCTTATGCCGCCGGGCTGAACAAGTCCACCCGGTCGGTGATGACGCCGTCCGTGCCCAGGGCCATCAGCGCCTGCGCTGCATCTGCGTCGTTCACGGTGTAGCTCAGCGCGCGCATGCCCAGCGCATGGGCGCGGGCCACCAGCGCAGCATCCCACAGCGTGTACTTGCACACCAGAGCTATGCAGCCGAGGTGCTGCGCTTGCTCGATGCAGCCGTCCCACAGGCTGTCGAGCAGCAGGGCGCGCGGCAGTTGCGGTGCGCTCTCGCGTGCGCCGGCCAGCGATGCAACTTGAAAAGACGAGAGCAGCGGCGGCGTGTCAGCGCCGGCCCAGAGCTGCGCCGCCTGCGCAGCCACCACGCGGCCGGTCTCCAGTTCCTGGCCCGGAGTCGGCTTGATTTCGATGTTCAGGAAAAAGTGGTTCGCCAGGCAATAGCGCGCGGCGGCGGCCAGGGTCGGCAGCGGCTCTCCGGCGTAGGCGCGGCTGTGCCAGCTGCCGGCGTCGCGCTGGGCCAGGTCGGAAAAGTCAAAATCGCCGGCGGTGCCGGCGCCATCGGTGGTGCGCTCCAGCGTGCTGTCGTGCAGCAGAAACGGCACGCCGTCGCGGCTGAGCTTGGCGTCGCATTCGAACATGCGATAGCCGTGTGCAGCGCCCAGGCGGAACGCGGCCAGCGTGTTCTCGGGCGCCAGCTTGCCCGCGCCGCGGTGCGCGACCCAGCGCGGATACGGCCAGGCGGGGAGCGCGGCGGGGGACGTCATGCAGCGTCGGGAATGCGTTTGCCGCTGGCGGCGTCGAAGGCGTGCACACGGCCTTCGCGCGGCTGAATGCGGATGCGGCTGCCGGGCGCAGGCGACGGGCTGCCTTCCTCCACGCGCA
>JAUCDU010000286.1:0-3366 GCA_034674825.1 Giesbergeria sp. | reverse complement strand
CGAATAAATCGCCGTGTTGATGCCCAGCAGATGGCCGTTGATGTCCACCAGGGCACCGCCGGAATTGCCCGGGTTGATGGCCGCGTCGGTCTGGATGAAGTTCTCGAAGGTGTTGATGCCCAACTGGCTGCGTCCCAGCGCGCTCACGATGCCGCTGGTCACCGTTTGCCCGACGCCGAAAGGATTGCCTATGGCCAGAACGCGGTCGCCGACCTGGGCGGTGTCCGAATCGCCCAGCACGATCACCGGCAGCTTGTCGAGCTCTATTTTCAGGATGGCGAGGTCGGTTTCCGGGTCCGTCCCTATGACCCGTGCGCGGGCCTTGCGGCTGTCGCTGAGCGTGACGTCGATCTCGTCGGCGTCCGCCACTACGTGGTTGTTGGTCAGGATGTAGCCCTCTGGGCTGACGATGACGCCGCTGCCCAAGCCTGCTTGCGGCTGGCTGCCCTGGTTGCCGAAAAAGAACTGGAACCACGGGTCGTCGCTGCGCGGGTCGCGCACCGGCGCCTTGCTGGTGTTGATGCTGACCACCGCCGGCGCGGCCTTGCGCGCGGCAACACTGAGGCTGCCCGGTGGCGGCACAGTGGTGTTGGCAGGGGGTGCTTCAATCAGCGAAATGCTGGATCGCCCCGGAAACGACACGCCGCGCAACCAGCTCGGCTGCAGGGTGGCAACGACGAACCACGCAGCCACCAACACGGTGAGCGTTTGCGAGAAAAGCAGCCAGAGGCGTTTCATGGAAGAGACAGTGGTAAAGGATAGAAGGCGCTCGGGTCAGTACCGAACGCTGCGCCCCTATTGTCGCGCAGCGCGCCACAATGGCGCCATGAGTACCTCGCGCGAAATTTTGCTGAACACCTTGGATTCCCTGCTGCAGCCTGAGAAGTTCAAGGACTATGGGCCCAACGGGCTTCAGGTGGAGGGTAAGCCCGCCATCGAAATGCTGGTCAGCGGCGTTACCGCGAGCCGCGCGCTGATAGACGCGGCCATTGACGTTGGCGCCGACGCGATCTTCGTGCACCACGGCCTGTTCTGGCGCGGCCAGGATGGGCGCGTGACCGGTTGGATGAAGCAACGGCTGCAACGCCTGCTGGCGCACGACATCAATCTGTACGCCTACCACTTGCCACTGGACGCGCACGCGGAGCTGGGCAACAACGCGCAGCTTGGCGCCGCCCTGGGTTGGGTGGCGGACGCGCACTTTGGTGAGCAAGACCTCGGCTTCCTGGCGCGCGTGCAGTACGCGAGCGTGGCGGAGTTGTCTGCGCATGTCGCGCAGGTGCTGGGCCGCCAGACGGTGAGTGTGGCGGGGCACGCGGGGCCGGTCACGCGAATCGGCTGGTGCACCGGCGGTGCGCAAGGCTATTTCGAGGCCGCTGCGGCTGCGGGCGCGCAGGTTTTTTTGACGGGGGAAATCTCCGAGCCCCAGGCCCACTTGGCGCGCGAAATGGGCGTCGGATTCATCGCCGCGGGCCACCACGCCACGGAGCGCTATGGCGCGCCGGCAGTGGCCGAACAGGTGGCGCGGCGACTGGGCCTGGCGCATCGCTTCATAGACATCGACAACCCGGCCTGAAGTATTTCTAGATTACTTTTGCTATAGAAAACAAAGCTGCTAACGCATAACAGATAAGCGCTAGAGGCCAATTTCATTCATATTTTCTGATGCACGCACTGCTGCCACTTGCCATCACCCAGGGCGACCCTGCGGGCATCGGCCCGGAAATCATCGCCAAAGCCTTTCGCGACGCCCCTGCGCTGATGCGCGGCGCTTTCGTCGTCGGCGAGGTCGAAACCCTGAGGCGTGCTGCGGCTTGTATACGCCAGCCGGGGATACCCGATCTGCCAGTCGCGATTCTCCAGTCGGTGTCTGAGGCCGACGCTGTACCGCCGCGCTGCCTGCCCGTGCTGCCTCTGCACGGGCTGCCTGCGGCAGTTCCCCTGGGCAAGGTCAGCGCTGAAGGCGGCCGCGCCGCAGCGGATTGCGTCATTTGGGCTGCACAGGCGGCTCTGCGCGGCAAGGTGGCAGGCCTCGTGACGGCGCCACTGCACAAGGAGTCGCTGCATGCGGCAGGTGTGGATTTTCCCGGCCACACCGAGTTGCTGCAGGCGCAAGCTGCTGCCCATGCGGGCGTATCGCTGGCCGACATGCCTGTACGCATGATGCTGGCGAGCGATGAGCTGTGCACGGTGCTCGTCAGCATTCATATGGCATTGCGCGACGCCATAGAGGCTTTGACATCCGAGGCGCTGCTGCAAACCTTACGCATTACGCATGCAGCGCTGTCCCAGAGCTTAGGACGAGCCCCGCGCATCGGCGTTGCGGGCCTCAACCCGCACGCCGGCGAGGGCGGCCTGTTCGGGCGCGAGGAAATCGACGTGATCGCGCCGACCATTGCGCGCGCGCGCAGTGAACGCATCGACGCAACGGGACCGTGGGCGCCCGATACGGTGTTCATGCGAGCGCGCCACACGCCTGCGCGGGCGGGCGAATTCGATGCGGTCGTGGCGATGTACCACGACCAGGGGCTTATTCCGGTCAAGTATTTGGGCGTGGACAAGGGCGTGAATGTCACCCTCGGGCTGCCGCTGGTACGCACCAGCCCCGACCATGGGACCGCGTTTGACATTGCCGGAACGGGCCAAGCCGATCCGGCAAGTCTTATTGAAGCCGTGCGCTGGGCGCGGCGTCTTGCAGCCGGCGGATAGAAGCAAGTAGGGGGTGCCTGCCTTTTAGGCGCCTGGTGTCCCGCGCTTGAGGCTGTCGCGAATTTCGCGCAGCAGCACGATGTCTTCAGGCGCTGCGGCGGGCGGTGCGGGTGGAGTTTCGCGCTTGAGCCTGTTCACTTGCTTGACCATCAGAAAGATGATCGCCGCCAGAATGACGAAGTTGACCAGCACAGTCAGAAAGTGGCCGTACGCGAAGATCGGCACACCGGCTTTGGTCAGTGCGTCGTTGGTGCGCTCCACACCCTCGGGGACCTTGGTCAGCACGATGAACATATTGGAGAAATCGAGCTTTCCAAATACCAAGCTGACGACCGGCATGATCAGGTCTTTGACCACCGAATCGACTATCTTGCTGAACGCCGCGCCGATGATCACACCCACGGCAAGATCGATCACGCTGCCCTTGACGGCAAACTCCCGAAATTCCTTCATCATTCCCATGCAAATCTCCTGTGTATTTTTTGACACACGGAGTATCGCGCAGGTTCACCGCTTGCGCCGTGTCAAGCTTGGAGCGCATTGCGGCAGACCTCGATTGCACTCCGCTACAATTTCGGGCTGTCTCCCCACCAGCGAAGCATTTCGAGGACCCCCATGAGTGACACTCCAATCGACTCCAGCAAACGGACGTGGCTG
>JAUCDU010000285.1:0-3380 GCA_034674825.1 Giesbergeria sp. | reverse complement strand
CGCGCTTTGTCTTCTGCGGCTTTCTCTGCAATGTTTTTGGCGCGCGTCAGCGCTTGCCCATGCTCTTTTTGTTCGGTCACGTCCAGCCAGACGCCGTTGAAGAGTGCTCCGCCATTGGGCGTACGGCGCGCCGTGGCAAGCGTCTGGAGCCACCGTGTCTTGCCGTCGTGCGTGGTTTGTGTGTCGAAATTGAGCGGTACGAGCGTGTTCACGCTGTGTACAAAAGCTGCATGGGCTTTGCGCACTTCGGGGCCACTGGCGTACAAGAATTCATGCCCCGCAGGTTCCTCTGTCTGCGTTAACTCAGCGGTGGTTCTACCGTGCAGCTGCGCGGCCTTTTCGCTGGCAAAAAGAATTCGACGCAAACCATCCGGGGCCATTTGCATCTGAAACACCGCCCCCGGTATCGCACTGATTAAATCGACCAGTTGCTCCGAGAGCCGCCGCGCTTGTGCGTTGGCAGCGACCTCGATAGTCAGTCGGTCCTCTCGTTGCATTGAGCGCTGGAAAACTTGCAGCGCCTTGGCCATCTGGCCTACCTCGTCGTCTCGGTCGTGAAAGGCGATGGTGTCGTCGTAGTGGCGCTGGCTCATTCTCTCCATCGTGTGCGTTAGCTTTGAAATGGGCCGCGACATCTGTGTGATCGCCATATGCAAGGCCAAGGGGATGACCAGCACAAGAGAGCCCAAAATCGCAAGCGCGGTAACCACGATAGTGCGCGCGGTCTGTTCGCTGGATTGAGCAGCGGCCGTCTCGAAATCAGAGATGGCGCCTTCCCGTAAGTCGTCCATATTGGCGCGTATGGTGCCTAGTGCGGGTTCGAATTCACGGTGGATGATCTGCAGCGCCCGGTCGCCGCGCCAGCGGGCAGCGGCCGAGATGACCTCTGCTGCGGACTCGAAAAGTCGTTGCGATTGCGCTGCAATGCTACGGATGTCTTCAATTTTGGTAGGTAGCACCTCTTTCAGAAGGAGCAACTGTGCATCGTATTGACTCTGGGTGGCATGCAATTGCCTCAGCGAGGCCAGCATGCGGAGTTCGTCTGGTTCGGTGAGTACCTTGTAGGCAAGGCGGCTCGCACTGTCCAGATGCCGCGCCGCTTCAGCGATGGTCAAAGCACCTTGCGCTTCGTGCGCTATCAGACTCCGATAGCGCTGGTTCACGGCCTGCATGTTGTACAGCGCATAGGCGGTAGCGAGCACTGCGATGAGTCCCATGAGGCCCATCAGTACAAGGATTTTGCTGGCGAAGTGGAGGTCGGAAAATCGAAAGCGGCGTTTCATGGAATCCCCCTTTTCGCGCTGGCCGCTGGCGTTTCATAAAGCGCCTTGCGCAGTGCGACAGCTGCAGACTCATCACTCAGTGCGCCGCGCAGGTGCTTTGTCACCACCTGGTAAATCGCAGTTTTGACGGCTGCAGGGTTGGCATTGCCCATGGCGATTGAGCCTAGCACTGTGCGTCGCATATTCGAAGCGCGCAAGCCTGCTATGGCACGCTTGCCACAGGCATTGAATGGCTCTGGCGACACGTCGACACGGGCGGGTGCCGCACCGGAGCGCACATTGACCTGTTCTTGCAAGTCAGGCGACATCAACAAGGAGGCCAGCGCTTCCACGCCATTTTTTCCAGCGGTGGGTTCACGGAAAAAAATGTATTGATCGGCGTTGAAAAGGAACATGCCTTGCGTGTCTGGAAAGCGCCAGCAAGCATATTCGCGTCCAGGCACCATTCCGCGCGCTGTGAATTCCCCATTCACCCATGTGCCCTGTGCTTGCATCAGAGCCTTGCCGGTGCGCACCATTTCGCTGGCTTCGTCCCAGCTTCTGCGTTGAGAGCCAGGGTCGACATAGCGCGAAAGCGTGCGAATCCGCGCGAAGACCAAGGTGGCTTGCTCCTGTGTCAGGGTTTCGGGGATCAGTTCCACAAATGCTTTTCGGTATGTGGATGCACCCAGAGCGCCCGCGGCCACCAGCTCAAAAAGCAGCGTGTGCTCCCACTGCTCGCGGCCAATCGCAAGCGGCACGACGCCCGCACGACGTGCTTTTTCAAGGAGCACCACCAGGTCGGAGAAGGTGTCCGGGGGCGTGGTGACGCCCAAACTTGTGGCCAATGGCTGGTTCACCCACAGCCAGTTGGTGGAATGGGTATTAAAGGGCGCAGCCACCCAGTGCCCGCTGTACTTGGAGAGGTGCTGGATTTCCATCGGCACCACAGCATCCCATTCTTCCCGGCGAGCGATGTCGTTCAGATTGGCCAGCAGGCCGCGGGCAGCCCATGCGTGGATGTCATGGCCAATCATTTGCGCGGCAGTGGGTGTTTTCCCTGAGCGAACGCGCTGATCGAGCACCTTGGTGTACCTGTCGGTGCCGCTGCCAGCGGTTGATGACTCCGTCCATCCGAGTCCCTTGGATTGCGCGGTGTCGCGGATGACATCCAGGCTGGCGCGCTCGCCGCCGGACACCCACCAGTGAAACAAGTCGACCTGGGGTCGGGCAGGTTGAGCTGATACAGCACTTCCCCAGAGGAGCAGCAAGGACATCCCGAAAAAGCGTGCCAGGGAAATCTGGATTGCAACGGTAACGCCTGCTTGCCCTGGTACACGCAGGCAAGGCAAGGTCTGCTCGACAGGGGATTTCATTCGTTTTTTTCGAGCCGGTAACCCACGCCGTAGACGGCCATTAGTTGGTAACCCGTCTCATCGCCCATTTTCAGTTTGCTGCGCAGGCGCGAGACATGCGTATCGATGGTGCGTGAAGGCACATCGTGAATCTGGCCCCAGACGAGCTCGCGCAAATGGTCGCGCGAAAGCAGACGCCCGCAGTTCTGAAACAGTACCAGTGCCAGTGCATATTCGCGATCGGTCAATTCGATCGGCGTGTCATTGAGCGAAGCGATGCGCAAGGTCTCGTTGAAACCGTAGCAGCCGAACACCAGTCCGGCTTGTGAAGACTCTGGGTAGGCGCGCCGCAGCAGTGCTTTGATACGGGCGGAAAATTCGCCGACACGGATCGGCTTGCTCATGAAGTCGTCCGCGCCACTGGCCAGTGCTTCCACGATGTCTTGCTCATCATTGCGCCTGGTGACGAACAGGATGGGCATCGCTGGGCCGGTGAGCAGTCGTGCAGCGCGCACGACTTCCGGTCCGTCCAGGTCTGGGAGGTGCCAATCCACCACCAGCAGATCATAGGTTTCACGCCGGAGCGCTTGGAGCAATTGTTCACCGGTTTCAAACGGATGACACAAGTGCCCCATTCCGTCCGTGAGGGCCTTCATTAAGTCCCGAACGAGGAAGTCGTCGTCGACTATCGCAATGCGCATGAGAAAGGAAAGGTAAGGGAATGGGTTAGCAACGGTCTAAGCACACAATCAAAAGTTGTCGC
>JAUCDU010000284.1:0-3391 GCA_034674825.1 Giesbergeria sp. | reverse complement strand
AGCGAATTCCGGCGCGAGCTGGAAACCGACATCGAGCCCTTCAAAGGCCTGCTGCTGGGCCTGTTCTTCATTGCCGTCGGCATGAGCATCGACTTCGGCGCCATGCTGCGCGCGCCGCTGGTGGTGGGTTTGCTGCTGGTCGGCTTTCTGGCGATCAAGAGCGCTGTCATTTACGGGCTGGCGCGGGCGGTAAAAATCCCCTACCAGGAGCGTCCCGTGTTTACGCTGCTGCTGGCACAGGGCGGCGAATTTGCTTTTGTCGTGTTCCAGGCCGCTGCGGGTGCAGGCGCCCTGGCCGGCGAGACAGCCTCGCTGTTGATCGGCGCGGTGGCGTTGTCCATGCTGTGCACGCCGCTGCTGCTGGCACTGCTCGACCGCTTTGTCCTGCCGCGCTATGCGACCACGCTGCGCATGCCGCCAGAGGGGGAAATTTCCGAACCACAGACCGCGCCGGTACTCATTGCCGGCTTTGGCCGCTATGGACAAATCGTGGCGCGCGTGCTGCTGGCGCAGGGCATTCCAGCCACCGTGCTGGACCACAGCGTCGATATTCTGGAAGTGGCGCGCACCTTTGGCTACCGCGTGTTCTACGGCGACGCCACGCGGCTCGATCTGCTGCGCATGGCGGGCGCGGCGCAGGCGCGCGTGCTGGTGCTGGCGGTGGATACGCGCGAACCTTCGCTGAAGATTGCGGCCTTGGCGCGCCAACATTTTCCGCACCTGAAAATTGTCGCCCGAGCGCGCGACATCACCCATTGGAACGAGCTGCGTGACTTGGGCGTGACGCAGGTGCAACGAGAAGTTTTCGAATCGAGCCTGGTCAGCGCGCGCAGCGTGCTGGAGCACATGGGCTTGAACCAAACCGAAGCCGATACGCTGCTGGCGCGCTTTCGCGAACACAATATTGCGCTGGCCGACCGCATGTACCCGCACCACAAGGACCGCACCCGCATGATTGCCGTGGCGCGCGAAGGCCGCACCCAACTGGCAGAACAATTGGCCAAGGAACGCGAAGAGCGCACGCTGCAGGATGCTGCCGGCATGGGCTACCCCGGCTACGCGGCAGCGGCGCCCGAAAACCCCAGCGCGGACAAACCCCCAGCCCAATAGTCTGCCACCAGCGACACACAAGGGACATGCTGCTGCGGGACAATGGCACGATGTTCAACCCCACCCAAGCCGACGTGCGCCGCTTTTTCTGCGGCGTGCATGCCAAGACCGCTTCACAGGCGCCGATGGAAGCGATTGAAACGCTCGCCAGCCTGTGGATTGCCGAGCATCCCGAGTACCACGCCGAGCTGCAGGACGCCGACGCTGCAGTGGCGCGCAACTACGACGAGACGCCCGAGCGCAGCAACCCGTTCCTGCACTTGTCCATGCACCTGTCGGTCAGCGAGCAGTGCAGCATCGACCAGCCACGCGGCATTCGCCAGGCGGTAGAACTGCTGGCGCACCGGCTCGACTCCCTGCACGACGCGCACCATGTCGCCATGGAGTGTCTGGGCGAGATGCTGTGGGAGAGCCAGCGCTCAGGAAAGCCGCCCGACGGCGAAGCCTATGTGGAGCGGGTGCAAAAGCGCGCCACGCACGACTGACGCTATTGAATTTGTAGCTTCAAGCGCACGCCATTAAAGCGCTGAAAGCCTATTTCCTTGTTGATTTTAGCCATAAAAAAACCCGCCTGGCGACGGGTTTCATGCTGGCCACAAAGCGCGTTCGCTCAGCGAAAACGTGATTCCGGCACGGTTTTCAAACCGCCATCGAGCGAACCAATGTAGTCCGCAATCGCCTTGAGCTCCTTGTTGCTGAACTGCGCGGCCATGCCGCCCATGATGGAGTTGTCGCGGCGCACGAAGAAGTTTGTGCTGTCCTTGTAGGCCTTGAGCGCAACGTACAGGTAATCAGCATGCTGCCCTGCCAACTGCGGGTACGCTGGGGAAATGGCCTTGGCAAAGTTATCGCCGTGGCATGAAACACAGGCACCCTTGGTCAGAAGACCGGCGACAAAAGCACTGGGCTCTTTGGACGCCTTGGCAGGTGCGGCTGTAGCGTCACTTGTGCCAAGTTGCGCGTAATAGGCCGCCACATCGGCGATGTCTTGGTCGGAAAGCGTTTGGGCCACGCCGCGCATGCTGGGGTGGCGGCGCTCGCCCTTGGCGTACTCATGCAAGGCAGCAGCGATGTAAGCCTCGTTCTGACCTGCAATCTTGGGCACGCGATAGACCTCGGGAAAGGCCGTCTTGTAATCCACGATGCCGTGGCAACCAATGCACATGGCGATCTTGCCTTCGGCCGCCTTTACGTCGCCCTTCAGTTCTTCGGCCTGAGCAACTGTCGCCGTCACCAGAGCGACAGCCAGTGCGAATATCGTCGTTATCGTCTTGTTCATTTTGCGCGCACAATCGTAAGAAAGTTCCGCCCCCAGGGCCTCATTTAACGGGCAATTATAGCCAGCGCTGTCAAGCCCGATCGTCAATACTTTTTCACATGTCCACGAAATTCCAAGGCTCCAAGAACTACGTCGCCACCCAGGATTTGATGCTGGCGGTAAACGCGGCCGCCACACTCCAGCGCCCGCTGCTGGTCAAGGGTGAGCCCGGCACCGGCAAAACCATGCTGGCCGAAGAAGTCGCTGCGGCGCTTGGCATGCCGCTTTTGCAGTGGCACATCAAGTCGACCACCAAAGCGCAGCAGGGCTTGTACGAATACGACGCGGTCAGCCGACTGCGCGACAGCCAGCTGGGTGGCGCCGAGAACGGCGAAAAGGTCAAGGACATTCGCAATTACATCGTGCAAGGCGTGCTCTGGCAGGCTTTCACCGCGGACCAGCCAGTAGCGCTCTTGATCGACGAAATCGACAAAGCCGACATCGAGTTCCCGAACGACCTGCTGCGCGAGATCGACCGCATGGAGTTCTATTGCTACGAGACGCGTGAGCTGATCCGCGCCAAGCACCGCCCGCTGGTGTTCATCACCTCGAACAACGAAAAAGAGCTGCCCGATGCTTTCCTGCGCCGCTGCTTCTTTCACTACATCAAGTTCCCGGAAGCCGACACCATGCGCCAGATCGTGGCGGTGCACTTCCCCAACTTGAAGAGCGAACTGCTGACGGCAGCGATGAAAACGTTCTACGACGTGCGCAACCTGCCGGGCTTGAAGAAAAAGCCTTCCACCAGCGAGCTTCTGGACTGGCTGAAGCTGCTGGTGGCCGAGGACATTCCGCTGTCCGCTCTGCAAAGCCAGGACAACAAGGTGGCCGTGCCGCCACTGGTGGGCGCATTGCTGAAAAACGAGCAGGACGTGAGCCTGTTTGAGAAACTGGTCTTTATGAATCAGAGGAACAGATAGAGAGCATCCCCCTGTGTCGCTTCGCTCCTTCCCCCTTCTCTCG
>JAUCDU010000283.1:0-3451 GCA_034674825.1 Giesbergeria sp. | reverse complement strand
CTGCATGGCGCCGTAGCCCACAGCGGTCTTGGCGCCAAAGCCCAGCCATTCAAAGGCGTGCTCGAAGGCGGCGGTGAGCAGGGTTTGCCAGCGCTGCTCGTGCGCCAGATCGGGGGCCAGGCGCGCGAGGTAGGCCAGGTCGCACCGCACATGAAAGGCAAAGCCCGTGCCTGGCGGCAGGGTGAGGAAGCTGATGGGGTTGGGTGCGCCGCTGTCGTGCGGGCTGGTGCTGTCACCGCTTTTGCGATCCTTGCGCTGCTGGTAGTAGTGGCTCTGGTGCGGTGTCATCACGTCCACCGCTAGGCTGTCGCCGGGGATTTGCGGGATGGCGTCCCAGAAGCTCAACGCGCCGCGCACATGCTCGCTGTCGCCGCCCTCGGACTCAAGGCCGAAGAGGGCGTCGATGGTGGAGAGTTCGATGCTTTTGCCGCCCTTGCGCTCCAGCAGGTGGATTTTCTCCTCGCTCCAGCCATGCGTATCTCCCCATTCGCCTTCGGCCAGCTCGCGCGCGGCCTGGCGCAAAACCCCCTTGATGCCGCTGCCGGGCAGGTAGGGTAGGCCGTAGGGGTTCAAGAAGGCAAAGCCGTTTTCCAGCGGGTGCTCGTTGCCCAGGCCGGTGGTGAAGGGTGCGGTGGCGATGGCGTCGAGGGTGAAGACGTTGGTTGTGGCTTGCGCGGTGTGGGCCTGGCGCTGGGCCAGGGCTTTCATGGCGGCTTTGTCAGCGGCTGTGAGTTTGCACGCCTGCTGCAAGGCGGAAGTCTTGTTTTCCACCTTGATTTCACGCTCCTCGCGTTGCTGGCCGCGCACTGCGTAATCAATGTCGCTGGTGCTCCACAGCAGTTCACGCGTGCGGCGGTTCACGCCCCACAGCGGCAAATAGATGCCAAAGCGCAGCCCCGGCGAGGCGCTGCTGAAGTCCTGGCCCAGGTAGCTGGGTACGGCGGCAATGGGCATCGCTTATTCCCCCTTGCTGTCGGTCTTGTTGCGCGCGGCGGCCATTTGGCGCAGCCACTTGAGCCAGGCAAAAGCCTCGGCGTTGATGGCTTGGTAGTCGGCGGGGTTTGCCTGCATCAGCGCCTGCATGAAGGTGGCGAATTCAGCGTTCTTGAAGCTGCGCGGGAATTGTCCGGCCAGCCAGGTTCGCAGGTGGGTGGCCACATCGGCCTGGGCCTTGCCTTTTTCGTGGCAGAAGGCCAGCACCTGCATCAGGCCGCTGTTCATGATGAGCGCGGGCAGACCTTTGGCGGCGTTGACATGGTCTTTGCTGTAGGCGGCGCAGGCCTGCCAGGCGTTCTGGGCGCGTTGTTGTTCGAGGGTGGGTTTGCTCATGGTTTCAGCCCTCCACCTTGGCCAGCACCAGGCCGCGGCCTGTCGTCGCGTCACCGCCAATTTGCAACAGGCGGCCGTCGAGCAGGGGTTTGAGCTTGGTGAACACCGCCTCGGCATCCAGGTGGTTGTCCTGCTTGCCGGTGCGCGTCTGGCTGGCCATGAGCGGGGCAATCAAGAGCGATTCGGGCGGCAGGTTCTCGGTGTAGAACAGGCCCGTAGTCGCTGCCGTGCCGGTTTCGGGGTCGATGCGCACATGCGGCTCGACCAGCATGGCGTTCTGTGCGAAGTAGCCAAAGTCAGTGTCGGACAGCAACACCAGGTCGGTCTTGAGCTTGTCGGCAAAGAACTGGTAGGCGTCGACCGCAGGCAGGGCGCGGGTGGCCAGATCAGCGGCGATTTTTGCCAGGTCTTCACTGGCCTTGGCGCCGTACTCGAACGCTTCCAGGTGCAGCTTGTCGCCCGACAGCAGCGCCGGATTGGCAATGAAGCAAGTGCCATCCTCCACCTTCACGCCAGGCCAGGCCGGAGCTTGGCCCGTCAGCGCCAGCAGGCGCTGAGCGCGCGCCAGGGCTTGTGGGCAGGTGGCATAGACGTAGCCGCCCTTCAGGCTGCGCACCGGCAGCGCCAGCATTTGCGCATCGCCAAAGCTGACGGCGCCTGCGTGCAGATCGCCGCTGTCCGACGCGGGGCCGAGCAGACGGGTGATGTCGGCCTCATCGCCACCCAGCGCCTGGTAGCTGTGGCGCACCGCGCCCTTGATGCCAGAACCGGCAAAGCACGGGTGCTTGGTGTGGCGCTCGCGCTGGATGGGGTTGTCGATCACATCGACGGCCTGGCCAGCGCCCATGTGCACGGGGCTGATGGCGTAGAGGAAGACGGCGGCGGTTTTCTCGAACATGGCGGGTTCCTGGTTTTTTTAGAAAGGGGCAAAGCTGAAACGGTTGAAGCCTTCGGCGCGGCGTGCGGCATCTTCACAGGGATCGGCCCACAAACCCTGCGAGACAAGCTTGCGCAGGGCGTCGGGGGTGGCATCCAGGTCTTGCAGCCAATAGACGCTGCCGCTGCCGGCGGTTTTTTGTGCAGGCTTGGGCTGACGGGTGGCCAAATCCCAGCCGGAGACGGTGTCGGCGCGGCTCACCGCTGCGGCCACCACGCGGGCGGTCAGGCCGGGGAGTTGGATGCGCTGCTGCCCATCCATGCCCGGCAGCATCCAGCCGCCCGCAAAAATGCCGGGGCTGGTCAGCACGATGCGGCAGCGGCGGGCGCTGCTCAAGGCGGCGTAGTCCGGCTCAGGCCAAGCGATGGGTCGCTGCTTGACGGCGGCGGCGCGGCCATCGCCGCCCAGGCGCAGGCTGCCGCCCTTGGGCAGATCGGCACCGGCCACGGCGACGGCAAAGCCCACGCCCTCCTTGAACGCAATGGCGCGGGTGGTGAAGAGCTTGCCGTCGGCAGCGCTGCGGGTGGCGCCATCCAAGCCCACGCCGACACGCTCGTCAAAGCTCCAGAGATCGCGGGTGTGGATCAGGTCGGCGGCGGCCAAACTTTGGCCTTGCAGGTATTTTTGCCAGCTGTTGCCGGTCAGCCACCAGCCGCTGGCGGGTTTGGATCGCTCGTCACCCTGCGGCAATACAGGAACGAGTGGTAGCGAGCTGGAACTTGCGATGCTCGGGTGCAGCGCAGTGGGGCGCAGCGCCGCCACCCGAGGCGGGGTGTCGCCTGCCACGCTTACCACCAAGTCGGCGGGCAGGGGCATCAGCAACTCTGCGCCTGAAGGCGTTTGCCGCGCCACCTGAAAGCCTTGCAGCACAAAGCTGCCCGGCGCGGCGGGCGTGCCCAGGTGCGGGTGCTCCGCCTGCCCGGCGGCAAAGGCGGCCAAGTCGATGCTGTCGTCCGCCAGGATGCGCGTGCGCAACGCGCCAGCGGCCACCGAGGGCCAGGGCGGCATCAGCGCCTCGCCGTAGCTGCCGGGTTCGCCAAAAAGCTGGTTGCCGCGCAGAAAGAGCACGTCCAGTGGCTCGATGAAGCGAGTGGTTGTGGTCATTCCTATTCCTCCGACATGCGCATTTCACGCGCCAGGAATTCAGCCACGCTGATGAAGTTGCGTAGCCAATTGATGCGGTCT
>JAUCDU010000282.1:0-3475 GCA_034674825.1 Giesbergeria sp. | reverse complement strand
GCGGCGCGGTAGATCACCGGCGTCTTGTGGCGCCAGCAGTGCGGGTAGCTGTGGCTGATGGTTTCGGTCGCCATCAGGCGCCCGGCATCGCGCAGCGCTTCGATGATGACCGGGCAGGCCTTCCAGATGTTCTGGCCGCCAAACAGGGCGAGCTCTGGCGCATAGCTGCCGTTGCCCTGTACCGGGTTCAGGATGTCGTCGGTGGCGACGCCATGCGCAATGCAGGAGTTGAAGTCTTCCACACCGTACGCGGGCGAGGAATGCACCAGGCCGGTGCCGTCGTCTGCTGTGGCGTAGTCGGCCAGGTACACGGGCGACAGGCGCCGGTAGCCGTAGCTGCCGTCTTCGCTTGCCACGTCGTACAAGGGATGCTCAAACTCCATGCCAGCCAGCGCTTTGCCGGGCGCGGTGGCCAGCACCGTGCCTTCCAGTGCCCAGCGTGTCAGGCAGCTTTCGACCAGCGATTCGGCCATCACATACAGGCCGCGCGGGGTATCAACCAGTGCGTACTGCAGCTCGGGGTTGAGGTTGAGCGCCTGGTTGGCGGGAATGGTCCACGCGGTGGTGGTCCAGATGACGGCGAAGGCGTCTTTTGCGAGCGCATCCAGCCCGAACGCGGCGGCGAGCTTGGCGGGCTCGTGCGCTTTGAAGGCGACGTCCAGCGTCTGGCTCTTTTTGTCCTGGTATTCGATCTCGAACTCGGCCAGCGAGCTGCCGCAGTCAAAGCACCAGTACACGGGTTTGAGGCCGCGGTAGACAAAACCGCGCTCGATCACGCGCTTGAAGGTGCGGATCTCTTCGGCCTCGTTTTCCGGGTCCATGGTTTTGTAGGGATGGTCCCATTCGCCCAGCACGCCCAAGCGTTGGAAATCGGCCATCTGCTGCGCAATTTGTTCCGTGGCGTAGGCGCGGCTCTTGGCTTGCATGTCGTCACGCGATAACTTTCGGCCGAATTTCTTTTCGATGGCGTTTTCGATCGGCAGGCCGTGGCAGTCCCACCCGGGCACGTAGAGCGCGTCAAAGCCTTCGAGCTGGCGCGCCTTGACGATCATGTCCTTCAGAATTTTGTTGACCGCGTGCCCCATATGGATCTGGCCGTTGGCATAGGGCGGGCCGTCGTGCAGGATGAACTTTGGGGCGCCGCAGCGGGCTGCACGAAGGCGCTTGTAGAGGCCCTCGTCGTTCCATTCCTTGACCCAGCCCGGCTCGCGCTTGGGCAGGTCGCCGCGCATCGGAAAGGGCGTGTCGGGCAGGTTCAGGGTTTTGCGGTAGTCCTGGGCGGGTGCAGCAGCTGCGGAAGGGTTTTGGTTGGCGTCGGACATCAAAGGTTCTTGAAGGCTGGGGCGTGCGGGGCGCGGTTGCGAGGCTGCCGTGGGGCAAGGGCGGGGGGCTGGGTGCGCGCGCAACAACTGCGCGCGAGCGCCTCAAATTCGGTCGCGCGTGGTTTGGCGGCGGGTCTCTGCGTGGGCAGAAAACCAGGCGCGGGCATCGGCGCAATCGCGGGCGATGCCGGCCGTCAACGCTTCCAGGCTGTCGTACCTGAGTTCGTCGTGCAGTTTGTGCATCAGTTCCACGCGGATGATTTTACCGTAGGCCCCCTCAGGACCCAGGTGCGCCGGCCATTCGAGGCAATGCGTTTCCAGCAGCACGCGTCCACCGTTGACATCACGAGGGTCGAGCGATGGCCGAATGCCGAGGTTCGCCACGCCGGGTAGCGGTTCGGCGTCAAGCCCATGCACCCACACGGCGAAGATGCCGCTGGCGGCGGGCTTCCAGTGTGCAAAACGCAGGTTCAGCGTGCGAAAGCCATCGCCTGCGCCGGCCGTGGCTTCGCCCAAGGCGCGGCCGAGCTTGCGCCCATGCACCACGTGGCCAGAAATGGCGTATGGGCGTCCTAGCAGTTGGGCTGCGTCGTCCATGCGACCGGCGGCCAGGGCGGCGCGCACTTCGGAGCTGGAGACGCGCACCGGCTCCGCACCATCGCTGGAGGCCTGCGGGTAGGTAATTTCGTAGGAGTTCATGCGCGCGACATCGAAACCCCGCCGATGGCCCGCTTCCGCCAGCAGCCGGTAGTCGCCAGCACGCTGCCGACCAAAGCGGAAATCGTCGCCCACCAGCACGTAGCGCGCACCCAGGCCGCGCACCAATACCTCGTCGATGAAAGCTTCGGGCGATTGCCCCGCGAGCGCTGCATTGAAGCGCAGCACCACAGTTTGCTGGACGCCGCAGCGCGCCAGCTCGGAGAGTTTGTCGCGCAGCGTTCCCACGCGTGCCGGTGCCAACTCGGGTTTTTGGTGGACAGCGGCGAAATAGTCGCGTGGGTGCGGCTCGAAAGTCAGCACGCAGCTGGGCACGCCGCGCTGCGCGGCCTCGGCGTTCAGCAAGGCAAGCATGGCCTGATGGCCCCGGTGCACGCCATCAAAATTGCCGATGGTGAGGGCGCATGCGGGCGCAATGCTCGGGTGGTGGAAGCCGCGAAGGACAAGCATGGTATGTTTTTCATAGCGGTCAGCGCACACGGGATAAGCGCTGACCCCTCATGGGGCACTATTGGCGTATATTGTGACGCAGTCGGTCTTGGGCAAGGGTGCCAAGGTCCTGTGGTGACTCACACCCAGGGCTGTAGCCCGCAGCCATGGAACGATCCGGAGCGCCTTGGCAGAGCAGCTCGCCCAAGGCAGAAGTCCCCGTGCCCGCTTGCTCCGTTTCTTGCACGCGTTTGAAGGAGGCCACTTGTGAAAGTGTTGAAACTCTCGGCCCAAGGCCTGCCCCAGTCGTGGATATCGCTGGAGCAAGCCGCCACGCACTACGCCACTGGCGAGGTTCGCTGGGAAGTGGGGGCGGAGGTCGCGCGTTTTCGCGGGGGCCACAACGCGGTCACGGGCCTGCAGTCGGTCATCGTCATCAACAGCATCATCGGAACGCGCGGCGTGCCGCGCACCAACCCGTTCGAGAATCGCTCGGGTTTGACCAACCCCAAGCTCTTTGCGCGCGACCGCAACCTGTGTGCCTACTGCGGCGGCGAGTTCCACGAGGGGGAATTGACCCGGGAGCACATCGTGCCGTTTGCCAGCCACGGCGTGGACCACTGGATGAACGTGGTGACCGCTTGCCGCAGCTGCAACCACCGCAAAGGCCCGCGCACCCCAGAGCAGGCGCATATGCCGCTGCTCTACACGCCCTATGTGCCCAGCCTGTGGGAAGACTTCATCCTGCGCAATCGCCGCATCCTGGCGGATCAGATGGAGTTTTTGATGGCGCATGTGCCCAGGTCGTCGCGGCTGGCGGCTTGAGGTACAGCGACTCTAAATTGGGGTCAAATTCCAATTGTCCCCAATTTTCCTCCCCAGTTTTTGAAATCAGGCGAACACGCCCGCCGTGTCCTGCATGCGGCTGGACACCACCCCCAGGTGGTGCAGTGTGTCGCCAAACGTCATTTCCATCTGCGTGAGCTTCTTGAAGTAGTGGCTGCCGA
>JAUCDU010000281.1:0-3483 GCA_034674825.1 Giesbergeria sp. | reverse complement strand
CGCAGCTCCCAGCGAAACAGCCACAGCGCCCACACCGCCACCAGCGCGTTCAGCAGGCCAAACAGCAGCCCCGTGCGAATCAGCCCCAGGTGCGGCACCAGCAGCAGCGGGAATGCGAGCGACACCGCCAGCGCGCCCAGGTAGTCAAACGTGAGCACCTGCGAAACCAGGTCTTTCAGCGCTACGTTGCGCTTCATGATGCGCATCACCAGCGGAATCTCCAGCCCCACCAGCATGCCCACCAGCAGCACCATGCCATAAAGCAAAAACCGAAACGCCCCCGGCGTATAGGCGTGGGCGACAAACAGGGCGGCCGGCAGCGCGCCGCCAATCAGCGCCACCATCAGCTCGATACGCAAAAAATGCGCCGGCAGTTGCCGCTCGAAGTAGCGCGAGAGCCACGAGCCCACGCCCATGGCAAACAGATAGGTGCCAATGATGGTGGAAAACTGCAGCACCGAGTCGCCCAGCAGGTAGGACGCCAGCGCGCCCGCCGCCAGTTCGTACAACAGGCCGCAGGCGGCGACGACGAAGACGCTGGCCAGCAAGGCGACGTCGATGGGGCGGGGGGTGCGCGCTGCAAGCTCGTGCGCGGCTGGCGTGGTGGCCGGGGTCATGGCGCGGTGGTGTTCCGGGTGGCGCTGCGGGGGTGCAGCAATGGGTTGTGCATAGGGAATGCCAAGTGTGAGAAAGCGCCAGGGGCGACGGGATGGGACGTGTTGGGCAATGCGGGGCGCTGCATGCTACTTGCGCCACCGATTGCTGCGGAAGTACCCGAGCCGGCGCAGCAGACTGTAGGAGATGTGGATTTTCCCGTGCTCCAGCGGCGCATCCGGCGCAGACTGCACCCAGAGCGATTTGGAGTAGCCCAGCAGTTGGCCCGAGTACACGCTGCGGTGGCCAACCACGATGTAGGCGGTGACGCAGGCGGTGGCGAAATAGGGCCCGGCAGAATTGCCGAACAGCTCAAAACCCATCAGCACGGCGGCAATCGGCGTGTTGGAGGCGGCGGCCACGACGGCCACCATGCCCACGGCGGCGCCGAGCGCCGGGTGCACGCCCAGCAGATGCGCAAAGGCACTGCCAGCCAGCGCGCCGATGACAAACTGCGGTGTGACGATGCCACCGTAAAACCCCGAGCCCAAGGTCACGGCGACAAGGAGCGATTTCCACAGAAAGCCCCAGAAGGCGACGTCCTTGCCTTGCAGCGCGTCGTCCATCAGTGGCAGGCTAAGACCCAGGTAGTCGGTCGGGATGACGAGAATGAGCGCCGCCAGAACCAGCCCACCGATGAAGGGCATCAGCGGCTGCCAGATGTGCCAGCGCCGTTGCAGCGCGATGAACAGGTAGCGGACGCGGTCCAGCAATTCAATGAACAGCCACGACACCAGCCCACACAAGATGCCGATCAGCGTGATCCGGATCGCCAGAAAGGAAGAGAAGTCCGACGATACGACGACGGGGAAGTAGTCGTACGCCATCCCCCAATACTTTCCCACCTCAAACGCCGTGATGGCGGCAATCACGGCCGGGAAGATGAAGTCGTGGCGCACGCGGCCAATGACCAGCATCTCAATGCCGTATATGGCGCCGGCCAGCGGCGTGCCAAACACGGCAGCAAAGCCGGCGCTCACGCCGCAGGCAACGATGCGTTTTTGCATCTCGGCGTCGAGCCGCATCTGCTTGCCAAACCACGACGCCAGCGTGCCGCCGATATGTGAGCAAGGCCCTTCCTTCCCGGCCGAGCCACCGAGCGTCAGCGTGATCAGTGCGGCCAGGGGCTTGATGAGAATCGTCTTGTGCGACATCGCGCCCGAGCGCAGGTGGATGGCGCTGATGACCGAATCGCGTGCATAGCTGCCGGGCTCTCGGTAGCCGTAGTGCAGCAGCAGCCCGTTCAGAATGCCGGCCAGCGGCAGCAGCGCCATCTGCGTCCACAGTGAGATGTGGGCGGTGCGCTCCGTGAGAAAAAACAGCACCTGCAGCAAAAAACTGACCCCGGTGCCCACGATCGCCCCGGTGATGCTGGCGAGCAGCAGCCACCGCAAGATGGTGGCCAGCATGATGACGGGTTCGATGTACTTGACGCGCATGGAGCTGGGATCGATCTGTCTTGTGTCCAGCGGTCGTGTGTTCTCTTGCGCGTGCCGACGGCCTCGTCAGGGCGGTCGACGCTTCCTGTGGCCAGGCCAGCAGCAGGCAGGATGAGCGGGTTATTCAGTGAATCGCCGCCGCCACGATGATGCTGATGCCCAGGCACATCGCTGCCACCACCATGCCGAGCGCGCGGTTCTGCTTCTCGACGATTTCACGCCACAAGTCGACCGGCGTGATCTTGTCGACGATGACAAAGCACACCCAGAAGATCACGACGCCAATGAGCGCGTACAGGATGGAGCCGAGAAAGGCTGCCGGCCGAAGCCATTCGATTCCGAGCATGGGGGTTCTCCTTGGTAAATTTACTTGTGGCCGCCGCCGGTGGAAAAACCGCCGTACGAGCCACCGGTGCTGCGGTAGCCGCTGCCCGATGAGCCTGAGCAGTTGCTCATCATCGCGGACAGGATGATGAAGGCGACGAAGATCATGATCAGCGTGCCACAGCCCAGGCTCTTGGTGGCAACAAACGGGCCGGGGTCGTCGCGCTTGAGCAGGTCTGCCTTGTCTTTCAGCCCAAAGGCTTCGGCCACGGTGTCGCTGGCCAATTTGTCGCCCGACGACCAGGTGACTTCGCTGGGTGTTTTTTCCAGCGACAGCAGGCCCTTGCTGCTGGCGAAATCGCGGTTGCTGGTGCGCTGGCCGCGCTCGACCTTCCAGTAGAACTCGCCCAGCACGTAGGTGGTTTCGGCCTCGTAGCTCGATTGCAGCTGGTAGCTGGTGCCAAGATAGTTGGCGCTGCGACCGCTTTGCACCATTTGCGGTGCGCCGGTGGTGGGGCGCACCAGGCTCCAGCCGTCGCTGCTGTCGACCAGAAAGGCAAAACCGCGCTTCTGGTTGTAGAGCAGGTACTCGCTCCACTCGAAGGTTTCATCGTCCCCAGGCTCCTGCCCGGCGCGGTGCTGGAAGCCGACCACCTGCCAGTGCACGCCCTGCAGCTGGCCCTTGGCGCCCAGCTGGATGATCGGGCGCACGGGGTGGTCCTGCTCGGCGTGGCGCAGCTCGGCGCCCACGCCCTCGCCCAGCGAGATGATGCTCTGGCACGACGGGCAGGTAATGCTCTTGGTGCCGGCCAGCATGACCTGCACCGGCGCGCCGCAGTTCGGGCAGTTGAACTGGCGGCCTTTCTCGTCCTTGGCCGATTCGTTCTTCAGACCCTGAAGCTGCAGGTCATCGAGCAGCACCGCGCGGCCGCGGTCCACCGCGGGCGGCTGGCGGCTGGTGTCAATCGAGAGCACCTCGCCATCGCTGCTGCGCAGTTCGATCAGGTCAAACAATTCGCCCAGCGGCGGCAGGTTGGGTAGCTCGCCCTCGGCCGAGATGAGTTGT
>JAUCDU010000280.1:0-3533 GCA_034674825.1 Giesbergeria sp. | reverse complement strand
AATCACCGAGACGTCGAGGTCGGCGTAGGAGCTCAGGGCCAGGGTACGGGGGATCGGCGTGGCGCTCATCATCAGCATGTGCGGCTCCATGCCGTGGGCGGCGAGTTTCTTGCGCAGCGCCAGGCGCTGCAGCACACCAAAGCGGTGCTGCTCGTCGACGATGGCCAGCGCCAGCCGATCGAACGCCACCTGCTCTTGAATGACGGCGTGCGTGCCCACCACCAGGGCCGCCGCGCCGCTGGCGACCTGCGCCAATGCGTCCGTGCGCGCCTTTTTTTTCTGCCCGCCCACCAGCCAGGCCACGCTGCGGCCCTCGGCCGCGAGCAGAGGCTCCAGCCACGCAACCAGCTTGGCAAAGTGCTGGGCGGCGAGGATTTCGGTCGGCGCCATCAGCGCGCACTGCCAGCCAGCGTCGATGGCGCGCGTGGCGGCCAGCGCCGCCACCACCGTCTTGCCCGAGCCGACGTCGCCCTGCAGCAAGCGGTGCATGGGTTGGGCCCGTGCCAGGTCGGCGGCAATCTCCTGCACCACGCGCCGCTGCGCCCCGGTGAGCGCAAACGGCAACGCGGCCTGAAACCGTGCCGTCAACGAGCCGGCGCCCGGCGCTGCAGCCAGCTGCGGCGCGCGCAGCCGCGAGCGCTCGCGCCGGGCTTTGAACTGCGACAGCTGCTGCGCCAACAGCTCCTCGGCCTTGAGCCGCTGCCAGGCCGGGTGGCTGTGGTCTTCGAGCGTGGACAAGGCGACATCGGGCGTCGGCCTGTGCAAAAAAGTGAGCGCCTCGCGCAAGCTGAATAAGCGCTGGAGGCCATTTTTACCTAAAAAATCCGCCTGCGGTGGCACCAGCTCTGGCGGCAGCGTCTCGGGCAGCTCGACGCGCGCCAAGGAGGTGGCAATCAGCCGGCGTAGCAGCGGCTGCGTCAGGCCGGCGGTGGTGGGATACACGGGGGTCAGCGCCGTCGGCAGCTCGCCGCCGGCGAGGCGAAACACCGGGTGCAGCATCTGCCGGCCCCAAAAGCCCCCGCGCACTTCGCCGCGAATGCGCAGGCGGGCGCCGACCGCCAGCGTTTTTTGCTGGGATGGGTAAAAGCTGAAGAAGCGCAGCGTGCATTCACCCGACGCGTCCTGCACCTGCACCACGAGCTGGCGGCGCGGGCGCAACTGCACGTCGCTGGCGGTGACGGTGGCCTCAATCTGCGCCACCTCACCGTCGCGTGCGCTGGCGATGGAGACGATGCGGGTTTCGTCCTCATAGCGCAGCGGCAGGTGCAAGGCCAGGTCGATATCGCGCGCCAGGCCCAGCTTGTTCAGGGCTTTGACGATGGCAGGAGCAAGGGCGCGCGGCGCGGGCATGGGCAGGTTGGCAAGGCGGGCAAAATGTAGGGAAAGCATAGTCGGGAAACTTCGCGCGGCCTCGGCAGCGCCCAGGCACCCGACTAAAATGTTGCTTTCTGTAACCACGTTCTCCCACCCGCCCCATGCTCAAGCGAATCCGGACCCAAGACCTCGTGCTGGGCATGTACGTCCAGGAGTTCTGCGGTTCCTGGATGGACCATCCGTTCTGGCGGGCGAAGTTTGTGCTCAAGAATGCGGCCGATCTGGCGCGCATTCGGGACACTGCCATCACCGAGCTGTGGATCGACACCGCACGCGGACTTGACGTGCCTGCCGGCACGGCCTCGCTCACGCAACAGGAGGTCGAGGCGCGCATTGACACCGATTTCAGCGACCTGGCCGCGATGCACGCCATGGAGAGCGTGGCCGCGCCGCCGCCGCCGAAGGCACCCATTGCGCCGCCGCGCAGGAACGCACCTGCCAGCATGCAGGACGAGCTGCACGTTGCTGCCTCCATTTGCAGCCAAGCCAAGGATGCCGTGGTCTCCATGTTCAGCGAGGCCCGCATGGGGCGCGCTGTGAACGCGGAGCAGGCGCAGGGTTTGGTGCAGGAGATCAGCGACTCGGTCACGCGCAACCCGGTCGCGCTCATCAGTCTGGCACGCCTGAAGACTGCAGACGACTACACCTACCTGCATTCGGTGGCGGTGTGCGCGTTGATGGTGGCACTGGCCAGGCAGCTCGGCCTCTCGGACACCCACACCCGCAGTGCAGGCCTGGCCGGCTTGCTGCACGACCTGGGCAAGGCTGCAGTGCCCAACGAAGTGCTGAACAAGCCCGGCAAGCTGACCGACGAGGAATTTGATCTGGTGCGCCAGCACCCGGTGGCCGGTCACGCCATGCTCAAGCAAGCCGGCCAGGTGGGCGCGCCAGTGCTCGACGCCTGCCTGCACCACCACGAAAAAATGGACGGCACTGGCTACCCGGAACGCCTGAAGGGCGAGCAGATCAGCCTGATCGCGCGCATGGCGGCAGTCTGCGACGTGTACGACGCCGTCACCTCCGACCGCGCCTACAAACGCGGCTGGGACCCATCAGAGTCGCTGCGCCGCATGGCCGAGTGGACCGGCGGGCACTTCGATCCGCGCGTTTTTCAGGCCTTTGTGAAAACCATTGGCATCTACCCGGTGGGCTCGCTGGTGCGCCTGGCGTCCGGGCGCCTGGCGGTGGTCACGGAGCAGGGCAGCCGCTCGCTCGTCACCCCCAAGGTGAAGGTGTTTTACTCCACGCGCTCCAACCTGCGTATCCCGTCAGAGATCATCGACTTGGGCGCCGCCAGTTGCAGCGACCGCATAGCGGCACGGGAAGACCCCGCGAAATGGAATTTCCCGGATTTGCAGGACCTGTGGACGGGACTGAAGCCCGTGTGAACGCGCACGCCTGCGCACTGTTCCGATGCGCGCCCTGAGCCGCCCTGCCTAGGCACCACGCGCCCCCAGCCATCCTTGCTACCCAGGGAGCGCGTGGTCCGGGCAAGCGGACGCGCACGCACAGTGGGGCGGTTTGACACAATCCCCGGTCTCCTGCTTTTTTCATTGCTTTCTGTGTGGGCCTGTTCCGCCCCCTGCCTATGACGCATTCCCTGCCGCCCGCTGCTCCTCCCGCGTTCACGCTCCGTGATTTTGATTTCGACCTGCCGCCGGAGCGCATTGCCCAGCACCCCACAGCCGAGCGCAGCAGCTCCCGCCTGCTTGATGGGCGCGGTGACGCCCCCAGCGACCGCGTCTTCCGCGAACTCCCGGCCTTGCTGCGCGCGGGCGACCTGCTGGTGTTCAACGACACCCGCGTGGTCAAGGCGCGGATCTTTGGCGAGAAGGACAGCGGTGGCAAGCTCGAACTGCTGATTGAACGCGTGCTCACCGGCCATGCCGGCCATTCCGGAGGTGAGGTGGTGGCGCACATGAAGGTCAGCAAGAAGCCGCCGGTCGGTGCGCGCATTCATCTGGCAGGCGGCCTGGCGGCGGGCGGTTTTGACGCGACGCTGCTCGCGCGCTGGCCGGATGAGCAAGGGCCGCTGTTTCGCTTTGCCCTGCACGGCCAGCCTGGCGAGAGCGCCTGGGATTTGATGGAGCGCTGCGGCCACCTGCCGCTGCCGCCCTATATTGAGCGCGACCAGGCCAGCGGCCACGACGCCGACGCGG
>JAUCDU010000279.1:0-3595 GCA_034674825.1 Giesbergeria sp. | reverse complement strand
CAGGCGGTTATCCATGCGCGCCCTTGCACCGGCGCGCAAAAGGGCGCGGGCGGCAGTCAGGGGCCGGGGCAGATGTGCGGCTGAAAAGTGGCATGCGCGCCACTTTGCCGCGCGCGCGCGAGGCGCGTTAAATGAAGCGTTTCATTGTTTGGGCAGGCAAAGCCGCGACGGTCTGTCCGGCGTTCATGCGTCCGCTGCCAGTGCGTCCAGCTTATCGCTCAAGCTGGCGTAGGCGTCGCGCCGCGCGGTGTACTCGATGCACAGGTCTTCTCGTTCGGCGCGCTCGCAAATCAGGATGGCCGCGTCATAGATGCCGGCCAGCATGTTTGCACGCAGGCGCTGCTTGTGCACGGCACTGTCAAACTGCCATTGCGCCAGGCGCACGGGCACGCGGTCGACCAGCCACTGTATCTCGGCAAGCGCATCGTCAAGGCGCCCAGCGTGCTGCAGGAATTTGGCCAGGCGGGTTTCATCGTAGTAGTCGCCCTTGATCGCCTTGGCTTCGTACAGCAGCGCAACGGCATCGTCATAGCTGTGCGCCTTGACCTGCGTGGCCTGGCGGTTGAGCTCGGCGTAACGGTTTCCTGCCGGCGTTTTTTTGCGCACATGAACATTGTTGCGTTTGGCAATCCCGTCTGGCGCGGATATTTCTGGCTGCTGCTGTGGCGGTGATGGTGCTGGTGTGGGCGCGCCAGGAGCAAAAACAAGGTAGGTGTTGCCCTTCTTCTTGCGCACGATGCGGCCCAGCTCATCCGCAAAATACAGCACATAACGCGCGTTTTCCGCGTCCGGCGCGCTTGCCATATGCGCGTACAGCGACGTTTGGAGAACGCCTTGTGGGTGCATTGCAAGAATGGGGGCAATCGCGTCCATGCATTGCACGATCATTGGGTCCTGCGAGGCAAACCCCGTCATGATGTGCCTGAACTCGCGCTGCTCTTCTTCGCTGGTGGATTTGATGCCGTAGGCGATTTTTTGAAGAAAGAAGCGCGCGCCATCCCAATCTCCCTTGGCAATCGCGGGCTCGATGGTCAGAAAAAGCGGATGGTCGCTGTAGTCGTAGTCCACCCCACCTTCAGACACATGCAATGTGCTGCGTGGCCGCTTTGATTTTGGCGGCGTCACGGGTTTTAAGTGCGCCTCGTGGACAGCTTCTTTTCCCTGTTTTATGGCCAGGTTTGCCAGCACTGCAAGAAGCGCCACCATCAGCAAAAACAAGCCAGTTGCGGCCATTGCTACCGCATCTCGCGACAGCCGCCCATGTCGCAACGCATCACGGCCACGCCGCCGTTGTCGCAGGCCACCGTATACGTCTCGACGCCCGGTGCTGCAGACAGCAGCTGTGGCGCGGGCTGGGCTGCGCAGGTGTTGCCACGTGCCTGCTCGCGCGCGGTGTATTCAAACCGGCCCGGGGCGCGCTGCGCTGGTGCGGCGCTTGCGGCCAGCACGGGCGCTGCCGTGGGCACGGCGGCGGGCAGCTGTGCGGCCACCGGAGTGCCCAGCGACTTGCATTCGATGGTCATCACATAGTCCATCACCGACACCATGCGCGGCTCGCCAACCAGGTTGTAGCCCTGCGGGCAAAGCTGCTGCGCCTTGCTGTATGCCGCGCTGGCCGACGTGCCATCAATGAAATGCACCGGCCGGCCATTGGGCCCCGTGTGGTGGCTGCTGGTGATGGCGCAGCCGCCCAGCGCGGCACCAAGTGCCAGCGCCGCTGTCGTTGTTCTGATCATTGCGTCTCCTCCCTGCGTTGAATGACTTCTACATACCTGCGAACCCGAAACACCTGGCGCGCGTCGAGCTCATTGACCAGCGCCGTGTTGAACTCGCGGCGCATGAAGTCCAGCACCCTGATGTAGGCGTTGCGCTCCAGGCGCTTCATCTGGGCGAACACCTCGCGCTGCTCGGGCGACAGGCGCGGCGCATCTGCCGTGCCCGCCTGCGGTGGCTGGCTGGCCGGCGCCGCTGCGTAGAAGTGCTGGTGCGTCACATGCGTCACGTGCACCGCGCTGTGGTGCGTGCTGCGGTCCAGGTGCATGTCACCGTCAACGCGCCCGGTCTGCACCGCACCGTCGCCCCATGTTTTTTGTTGCGGCAGCAGCCTGGCCAGCACCGCCAGCCACTGTCTCGGAAATTCGCTCCAACCCAAACCCGCTCCTTCAACGGTTTTTGACGCGGGCCTGGCCCGACACGCTACCGATCTGGACGGCGTTGTCACCCACCACCGACTGCCCGCCAACCCCAGGCGCACCCGCGGCGCCAGACAGCCCGGCCGCCAGCAGCGCCGCCGTCTGGATCAGGTGCTGGCGGCCCTGCGCGTTGCAGCGCCGGTAGGTGTCCAGCAGCAGCAGCTCGGCCGCGTCGTGTGTGGGCTGGGCGCTGTTGCGCTCGCCGGTGAGGACGTAGAGCACGTCGTAGCCACGCTGCGCCAACGCAGCCAGAACTTCACCGCCCGGAACAGACGCGCCGCGTTCACAACGCCCCCAGTACTCGCGGGACACACCGCCTATGTCGGCGGCTTCTGCCTGACTCCAGCCGGCTTTCTTCCGGGCCGCTTTGAGTCGCTCGCCAAAAAGAGATGAAAAAGTCACATTCACCTCTTGCAAAAGAGATCAATAGTTCTCATAATTCACACAACAACGAACCAACCAATGCAACAGCGCCAACTGCTGCACAACAAATAGGACGCAAATGCCATGACGAAATCACGCGCACAGATCCGTGCCGAGTTCGCCCGCAAGGGCTGGTCCATCTCGGCATGGGCCAAGAAGAACGGCTACTCGCCCAACATGGTCATCGCCATTTTGGCCGACGACGAAGCACATCCGCGCCTCAAGTGCCTGCGCGGCGATGCACACAACATCGCGGTCACGCTGGGCCTGAAGGCGGGCGAGGTCTCTCGCGAAGCACGCACAACCCGTGTCGCATGAGGAACTGCCCCATGCACACCGAACGCACTGTAACAAATCGCCGGGCCGTCACGCGGATGGAAAAGGCCGGTTTGCCCATGTCGCACTCCTTGCAGTGGGTGATGCCTGTACTTTGCCAGCGCGCAAGCCTTTTGCAGCGTTTCCAGCCCGGCATTTGTTTGGAAGGCACATGCGCCGGAGGTGCGCAATGAGCCGCCGCGACTGGAAACGCCTGCGCGCCACCAGCCTGGTGCATGCGCTGCGCCTGTGCAAGGAATACGCACAGGCCCGCCTCAACCTGAGTGTGGAGCGCATTGCCGACCGCATGGGCACCACGCACGACAGCCTCTACAAGTGGCTGGCCACGGGGCGCATGCCCGCCATCCTGATCCCGGCGTATGAGCTGGCCTGCGGCTGCCACTACGTCAGCGACTGGCTGGCCGCCAGCAGCGGGCGCCTGGTGGTGGACATCCCCACCGGCCGCAAGGCGGGCGCCGCCGAGCTGCTGGACATCAACAGCAGCTGCGCTGCAGCGCTGCAGCTGCTCACCCAGTTTTATGCCGCCCCTGCCGCGGCCGACACCGAAGCCACGCTGGCCGCCCTGCGCCTGCACCTGGAGCAGGTGGCCTACCACCACGCCAACGTGGCCGCCTACCAAGAACCCCAACTGGAGTTTTGACATG
>JAUCDU010000278.1:0-3637 GCA_034674825.1 Giesbergeria sp. | reverse complement strand
GCCCACGCCCATGGTCATGCCGCCCTTGCAGAACACGATGGCGTTGCTCTTGACATACTTGGCCACCTTCCAGGCGAACAGCAGGTCTTCCATTTCTTCAAGCGTAGGCTGCTTCTTGGTCACCACCTTGAGGTCGGTCAGGGCAAGCTCATGGTTGTCGGCGGTCTGCAGCAGCAGGCCCGAGCCGATGCGCTTGGCGTCCATGGCGTTGCGGCCCCGCTGCCAGGCCGTCGCGCCACCGTGCTCGGGCAAGGCGATTCTCAGCAGGCGCACGTTGGCTTTGGCTTTGAACACCTCCAGCGCCTCTGCGCTGAAGTCCGGCGCCATCAGCACTTCGACGAACTGCTTGCTGATCTGCGCTGCGGCTGCACCATCTACCACGCGGTTGAAGGCGATGATGCCGCCAAAGGCGCTGGTCGGATCGGTCTGGAACGCCTTGGTATAGCTCGACAAGGCATCCAGCCCCACGGCCACGCCGCAGGGGTTGGCGTGCTTGACGATGACGCAGGCAGCCGCCTCGAAGCTTTTGACGCATTCCCAGGCGGCGTCGGCGTCGGCGATGTTGTTGTACGAGAGCTCTTTGCCTTGCAGTTGCACGCCCGTCACCAGCGAGCCCGGCGCAGGGTGCAGATCGCGGTACAGCGCCGCCTGCTGGTGGCTGTTTTCGCCGTAGCGCAAGTCTTGCACCTTGGTGAAGATGCCATTGCTCTGGCCGGCAAACTGCGTGCGCGTCGGCACATAGGATTCCGAGAGCTTGCTCTCCTCGAAAGTGACGGACGAGAGGTAGTCGCTGATGGCGCCGTCGTACTGCGCAATGCGGTTGAATGCCGCCACCGACAGCGCAAAGCGCAGCTTGTCGGACAGCTTGCCGCCCGCCTGCAGTTCCGCCAGCACCGCCGCGTACTGCGATGCGTCGGTGACCACGCCCACGTCCTTCCAGTTCTTGGCCGCACTGCGCACCATGGCCGGGCCGCCGATGTCGATGTTCTCGATCGCGTCCGCCAGCGTGCAACCGGCCTTGGCTACAGTGGCCTCGAAGGGGTAGAGGTTGACCACCAGCAGATCGATGGTGTCGATGCCGTGCTCTTTGAGCGCCGCCATATGCGCCGGCAGTTCGCGCCGCGCCAGCAGGCCGCCGTGCACCTTGGGGTGCAGCGTCTTGACGCGGCCGTCGAGCATTTCAGGAAACTGCGTGACCTCGGCCACTTCGGTTACGGGCAGGCCAGCGCCCTGCAAGAGCTTGGCCGTGCCGCCGGTGGACAGCAAGCGGACGCCCAGCGCATGCAGCGCCTGGGCGAATTCAAGGAGGCCGGTCTTGTCAGAGACGGAGAGTAGTGCGTTCATGGCGTGGGCCGGAGAGTTTCGAATAAAAATGGCTTCTAGCGCTTATACAGCAAGCGTTAACAGCTACTAACTTTATAGCAACTAAAGCAGCTTGTGCTCGAGCAGCTTTTTGCGCAAAGTGTTGCGGTTCAGCCCCAACCATTCGGCTGCGCGCGATTGGTTGTTCTCAGCGTGGATCATGACGACCTCCAGCAGAGGGCGCTCCACGGCGCGCACGAGCATCTCGTACATGCCACCCGGCGCTTCCCCGTCCAGATCGCGAAAGTAGGTGTGCAGGCTCTCACGCACACACTCATCAATATGTTGCCGACTCATCCCAACCATCCCTCTGTTTCTTTTTTGTCGTGTCGGTCCAGTGCAACTGAGGCCGGCAGCCGGTCCATTGTGCTACCGAGCTCGCGCAGGTACTGCCGCACCGCCGCATGCTGGGCGCTGCAGTCGTCGATGGCGTTCATGCGCTGGCGAAATGTCTCACTGCCCGGTAGCGAGCGCAGGTACCAGCCAATGTGCTTGCGCGCACTGCGCACGCCGGTCTCTTGTCCGTACAGGCTGTAATGCTCGTCCAGGTGCGCGAGCAGCAGGCGTTCAAGTTCCGCGATCAGCGGCGGTGCCAGGTGCTCGCCAGTGGCAAGGAAATGACCAATCTCACGGAATATCCACGGGCGCCCCTGCGCTGCCCGCCCGATCATCAAGGCGTCCGCGCCGGTGGCAGCCAGCACCCTTTTTGCCTGCTCGGGCGAGTCAATGTCGCCATTGGCAACCACCGGCACCCGTACCGCAGCTTTCACCGCCGCCACGGTGTCGTATTCCGCCGCGCCGCTGTAACCCTGCTCGCGCGTGCGGCCATGCACCGTCAACATGGCGATGCCCACGGACTCAAACTGGCGCGCCAGCGACACCGCGTTCTTGTGTTGCGCGCACCAGCCGGTCCGCATCTTGAGGGTGACCGGGACATTGCGCGGTGCGCACGCTGCCACCACCGCAGCGGCAATCGACACCGCCAGCGCCTCGTCCTGCATCAGGGCCGAGCCGGCCCATTTGTTGCAGACTTTTTTGGCCGGGCAGCCCATGTTGATGTCGATGATCTGCGCGCCCCGTTCAATGTTGTGCAGCGCTGCTTCGGCCATCATCTGCGCGTCGGTTCCAGCGATCTGAACCGCAATCGGCCCGGGTTCCCCCGTGTGATCCGCCCGGCGCGACGTCTTCAAGCTGTTCCACAGGTCGCGTCGCGAAGTCACCATCTCGCTGACGGCGTAGCCAGCGCCCAGCGTCTTGCACAAGCGGCGAAACGGCCTGTCGGTCACTCCCGCCATGGGCGCAACAAAAAGGCGGTTGGGCAGCAGGAAAGACCCGATGTGCATGACGGACGCGGCAACTCGAACAAGGAGGCGGCGATTGTAGCTGCTTAAATTTTAAGCAGCAGGTCTTTTCATGACTTGCGGCGTTGCGCCTGCTGCGTTTCTGCTCAGCGGGCCGTCAGATCCATGGCGGATGCCAAGTCTTCGCCCGACGGCCATTCATCGGCCGGTGACGGCCGCTTGTACCTGGTGGCGCTGCAGCACCTGCTCCAGCCAAGCGACATTGAATTGCACGTCCGGGGACGCACTCTCGCCGCCCTTCAGATCGACAGGCTCGCCGTTTGCCAGTGGGCCCCGCAGCACCTCACTGGCTCGCATCGAATCAAGCACCAGCAGGCGAACCCCCACCGATGCCTGACTGCGACTGCATACCGCTTGCAAAGCGAGGCCGAAGCCTTCGAGTTCACGCACGGCTGGCAGGAGCGGCGCGCTGTCGTTCCTGCCGTTCCTGCAGGCGGTTTGGCCTGCAGGAACCGCCCGCATGGCCACAAGCTCGTCCTGGCTGGCTGCTTGCGAACCATGCATGCAGGCGGTCAAACCCAGGCTTGCCAGCAAGCCGGCCAACGGAACATGCGCAACGGATAGAAGACGCGCCATAAATACCTCCCGACAAATCCATCTGCAGGCTGCCAAGCTTACGCAGGGACCTCGCGCTGCACCCCTGCGCCGGCATCCCGGCCCCCCGTAGGACAGCACCGTGTGCCCGCCGCTGCCAGGCTTGCGCGCTCTACACTCTTGCCGATATGGAAATCTGGTCCCAGTTGCTTGAATGGCTCGCGCTGCCCGAATTCGGGCTTTCCACGGTATTCGTGGTGGCCTTCATTTCTGCCACCCTGCTGCCACTTGGCTCCGAACCCGCCGTTTTAGGGTTGATTCAACTCAATCCGGCACTTTTCTGGCCCACCATCTTCGTGGCCACGGCTGGCAACACGCTC
>JAUCDU010000277.1:0-3655 GCA_034674825.1 Giesbergeria sp. | reverse complement strand
AGCCCCAATGGCGCCGGCATTCCGTCGCAGTACCCGCGCCTGTCGGGCCAGCACGCCGATTACACCGCCAGCCAGCTCAAGGCCTTCCGCGATGGCACGCGCAACAACAACGCCACCATGACCGGCGTCGCGGCCAAGCTCAACGACCGCGAGATTCGCGCCGTATCCGACTACATTGCTGGCCTGCGCTAACGCGCTTCGTATCCCGCACGCTCGCGTACGGGGAACCAACAACGAGCATCTAACCCTAATGCGGGCGGGTCCATCCAGAGGGTGGTCCCGCCTGTTGCCATTTGGCGCTGCATACTTCCCCTTCCATGCTTGATTCCACCCAGGGCGTTCGCATCCAGAGCGCCTCCCAGCCCCTGCGCCGCGCCATCGAGCTTTTGTCCTCGATGCGCTTTGCCATTGCACTGTTGACGGTGATCTGCATCGCGTCGGTCATCGGTACGGTGCTCAAGCAGCACGAGCCGGCCGTCAACTACGTGAACCAGTTTGGACCCTTCTGGGCTGAGGTGTTCGCCAAACTACAGCTCAACGCGGTGTACAGCGCCTGGTGGTTTCTGCTGATTCTGGCGTTCCTGGTCACCAGCACGTCGCTTTGCATCGCACGCAATACGCCAAAAATCATCGCGGACCTCAAGACCTACAAGGAAAATATACGAGAACAGAATCTGCGCTCGTTTCACCACAAGGCGGAGGCAAATCTTGCAAGCGACAGCGCCGCAGAGGCGCAGCGCATCGGCAAGATGCTGGTCGGTGGCGGCTGGAAGGTCAAGCTGCAGCAGCGTGACACGGCAGCAGGGCCGGGTACGGGCTGGATGGTGGCCGCCAAGGCCGGTGCAGCCAACAAGATTGGCTATATCGCGGCGCACAGCGCGATCGTGCTGGTGTGTTTGGGCGGGCTGCTGGATGGCGACCTGATCGTGCGCGCGCAGATGTGGATGGGGGGCAAGACACCCTACGCGGGCGGTGGCCTCATTTCGGAAGTGAAGCCACAGCATTGGCTGAGCGAGCAAAACCCGGCGTATCGCGGAAATTTGGTGGTGAGCGAGGGCACGCAGAGCAGCACTGCCATCTTGAGCCAGTCCGACGGCATTCTGCTGCAACCCCTGCCGTTCACGCTGGAGCTGAAAAAATTCATCGTTGAGTACTACTCCACCGGCATGCCCAAGCTGTTTGCCAGCGAGGTGGTGCTGCACGACCGCGCCACCGGCGAGGCGACGCCAGCCCGCATTGAAGTGAACCACCCGGCGAACTTCAAGGGCATTGAAATCTACCAATCAAGCTTTGACGACGGCGGCTCAAGCGTCAAGCTTGCGGCCATGCCGCTGGGGCCAGGCGGGAAACCGTTTGAAGTCGATGGCGTCATTGGCGGCAAGTCGCAGGTCGTCAATGGCACGGGCGAGCAGGCGTTGACGATCGAATTCACGGGCCTTCGCACCATCAACGTCGAGAACTTCGGCAACGAGGGTGAAGATGCCAATGGCTCAGGCGCCGACATACGCAAGGTGAACCTGCGCAGTACCTTGAACTCGCATCTGGGCGCGGCCAACAACACGGTCAAGCCGAAAACGCTGCAGAACGTTGGCCCCAGCATTGGCTACAAGTTGCGCGATGCAGCCGGCCAGGCGCGTGAATACAACAACTACATGCTGCCAGTGGATCTGGAGGGCAGCGGCGTGCCGGTCTTCTTGCTGGGCGTGCGGGACAGCAGCGCCGAGCCGTTTCGCTACCTGCGTGCCCCGGCCGACGACAGCGGCAGCCTGGACGGTTTCGTGCGTCTGCGCCAAGGTCTCGCCGACCCCGAGATGCGGCGCTTGGCCGTGGCGCGCTATGTGCGGCAGGCGGTAGACCCTGGTCGCGCCGACCTGGCAGCACAATTGCAGCAGTCCGCCGAGCGGGCCCTGACCCTGTTTGCCGGCACCGGCGAGCCGGTCGACCCCGTGACCGGACGCTTTACCGGTGGCCTGCCGGCGATCGCGCAGTTCATGGAAGACAACGTGCCAGAAGCCGAGCGTGCCAAGGCAGGCGACGTGCTGGTCCGCATACTGAACGGGGCCTTGTTCGAACTGGCCCAGATCACGCGCGAGCGTGCTGGACTTGCGCCGCTCAAATCCGACCCCGCTACCCTGGGCTTCATGACGCAGTCGGTGCTGGCACTCAGCGACGTACAGGCTTATCCGGCGCCGCTTGTCTTCGCATTGAAGGATTTCACGCAGGTGCAGGCCAGCGTGTTCCAGGTGGCGCGTGCCCCTGGCAAGAAGGTGGTTTATCTGGGCTGTGCCTTGCTGATTCTGGGCGTGTTTGCCATGCTCTTTATCCGCGAGCGGCGGCTTTGGGTCTGGCTGGTGCCCGAAGACACTGGCAGCCGCGCGATGATGGCGCTCTCGACCAATCGCAAAACCATGGACGGCGACCGCGAATTCGCCGATCTCACTGAAAAGCTCATTGGGGTACGCCCCACAGGAGGCAAGGCATGAATACGGCGACGACCCGCAACGCGACGATAAACCTCAATGAGGGCATGTTTGCCAGGCGCAATGCGTTCGACTGGATTTTTGCCGCGCTGGTGATCGGCGGCGGCTTGTTCGCTTTCCAGCGCTATGCGGCCTTCATGGACGTCTACGAAAAGGGCATTCTGCTGGCGGCCATCCCGTCGCTGGTGGCTTTGGGCTGGTTCTGGCGGCCCCTGCGCACGCTGATGCTGGTAGTGGCGGCCGCCGCACTGCTGGGAATTTCGATGTACCAAGTGGACGGTCAAGGGCAACTGGCGCGCGCCGAATCGGTGTTCTGGCTCAAATACTTCCTCTCCAGCCAATCGGCCATTCTGTGGATGAGCATGTTGTTCTTCATGAGCACCGCGTTCTACTGGATCGGCATCGCGTCCCGCGGCGAAGGCGCAACCATGTCGCTGATTGGCTCGCGCATGGCCTGGGTGGCCGTCGGCATGGCGCTGATCGGCACCATGGTGCGCTGGTACGAGAGCTATCTTGTGGGTGCGGATGTCGGCCACATTCCGGTGAGCAACTTGTACGAAGTGTTTGTCATGTTCGCGTGGATGACCGCGCTGTTTTACCTGTATTTTGAAGAGCACTACCGTACGCGGGCGCTGGGCGCGTTTGTGCTGCTGGTGGTCAGCGCGTCGGTCGGCTTCCTGCTTTGGTACACCGTGGCGCGTGAGGCGCAGGAAATTCAGCCCTTGGTGCCGGCGCTCAAGAGCTGGTGGATGAAGCTGCATGTGCCGGCCAACTTCATTGGCTACGGCACCTTTGCGCTCTCTGCCATGGTCGCTTTTGCCTACCTGATCAAACAGCAGGCCACCGAGACCAGCTGGACGCGCCTGGCGCCGCTGGGCATTCTGGGCCTGGTGCTGTGTTTTGAACCCATCGTGTTCCGGCCGGCTGCCGGCGAGGCAGGCAGCGGCTTCTGGATGGTGTATTTCGGCGTTTCGGTGCTGGCCGTTGGCGGCATTTTGTATGGCCGCAAGCACATCGCCAGCAAGCTGCCATCGCTCGAACTGCTGGACGACCTGATGTACAAGTCGATTGCGGTCGGCTTCGCATTTTTCACCATTGCGACGGTGCTGGGCGCACTTTGGGCGGCCGAAGCCTGGGGCGGCTACTGGAGCTGGGACCCGAAAGAGACTTGGGCG
>JAUCDU010000276.1:0-3658 GCA_034674825.1 Giesbergeria sp. | reverse complement strand
CGCAAAGGCATTCGCACCGGCGTGGCCGCCGAGCGCTTTGGCGGCCAGGTGCTCGATACCGTGGGCATCGATAACTTTCTCTCGGTGCAACACACCGAAGGCCCGCAATTCGCCGCCGCCATGGAGCGCCATGTGCGCGACTACGAGGTGGACATCATGAATTTGCAGCGCGCCACAGGCCTGGTGCCCGCCAGCACCGAAGGCGGGCTGATCGAGGTGCAGTTTGACAATGGCGCGAGCCTCAAGAGCCGCACCGTCATCATTTCGACCGGCGCGCGCTGGCGCAACATGAACGTGCCGGGCGAAGAGGAATACCGCACCAAGGGCGTGACCAACTGCCCGCACTGCGACGGCCCCCTGTTCAAGGGCAAGCATGTGGCGGTGATTGGCGGCGGCAACTCGGGCGTTGAAGCGGCGATTGACCTCGCCGGGGTGGTCGCCCGCGTCACCGTGCTGGAATTTGCGCCAGAACTCAAGGCCGACGCGGTGCTGCAGAGAAAGCTCCTGAGCATGCCCAACGTCACCGTCATCACCAACGCGCAAACCACGCAGGTGGTGGGCGACGGCAGCAAGGTCACCGGCCTGAACTACACCGACCGCGCCACCGGCGAAGCGCAGGACATCGCGCTCGAAGGCATCTTTGTGCAGATTGGCCTGTTGCCCAGCACCGACTGGCTCAAGGGCACGGTGGAACTGTCGCGCTTTGGCGAAGTCCAGATCGACGGCCACGGCCGTACCGACGTGCCGGGCGTGTTCGCTGCCGGCGACTGCACGACGGTGCCATTCAAGCAGATCGTGATTGCGGCGGGCGATGGGGCCAAGGCGGCGCTGTCGGCTTTTGACCATTTGATTCGCACCACGGCACCTGCCTGAATTTCAAGGAAAACAGGGGTCTAGCGCTTATCCAGTAAGCGCGGGAAGCTATCAAATTTTAAAAGCTTCGCAGGGTCGCTTGTTTCGCATCACGACATCGGCCGACATTGCGAAGCAGCGACCGTTCTGGCTTTGTTTGCACGTGCACCTTCCCTGTTGATGATGCACGCAGGAGGCGCTGTCACCGCGCCATGCTTCAAGCCAAGAATCGCTAGCTCATGTTGGCTGAGGCTGTGGGTGAAGAAGAAGCGTAGGAGGAGAAATGGATGAAGCGGTTGCGTCCTTGCGCCTTGGCACGGTAGAGGGCTCGGTCGGCATCTGCGACCAGTTCTTCGAGCGGACGTGTATCGGCCACGCGGCGTGTCGCAATCCCGCCGCTGACGGTCATATATTCTGAGACAGACGAGCTCGCGTGGGCGAGAGCGAGCTTTTCAATGCGCACTTGTAATTCGGCTGCAATTTTCTGTGCCTGCTCCGCGTTGACGTCAAACAAAAGCAGCACAAACTCTTCGCCGCCATAACGCGCAGCGAGGTCCAGCGGGCGCCGGGCGCTTTTCTTGATCGCCAAGGCGAGTTGTTGGAGGCAGGTGTCGCCCATGGCGTGCCCGTAGGTGTCGTTGTACTGCTTGAATAGGTCGGCGTCGATCATCATCACAGTGATCGGCCTACGGGCACGTGTCGCCTGCTGGGCCACGCGCGCGGCATGTGCGTCAAACGCGCGGCGGTTGGCGATGCCGGTCAGACCGTCACGCAGGGCATAGCTCTCAAGCAGTATGCGATGTAGGTAAACATGGCGCACCTGGCGCTCGCTCAGATAGGCGCCAAACGATGCGACCACGGCTGTGCATGCCAGCCGGAAGCTGCTGTTGGCCAGAAATCCCGGCGCAGCTTGTGCGCTCATTTCCGCTGCCACATACAAAAGCGTCATCAGGACGAGGATGGTGACCGCGTACGCGAAGCGCAATCCCAGAAAGCCGCCGATGCCAAACATGAACAGCATCAAGCCTTCATAGGGGGTGTGGAGCCCAGCGGCGTGTGGGATGTAGACCAGTCCCACGGCAGCGGTGGCAGAGACCGCAGCAGCCAGTACCAGACTTGCGTGCAGTTTGCGATCAGCGTCGATCTGGTAAGTGCGCCAGTAGATCCATGCCAAGAAAGGCACCACGCTCAGGCGCAGCGCTATGGTGAAGCGAGAGATTGCAGGTGGAAAATTGGCCAGGTCGGCCAGCCCGAACAAACCGATCAGCACGATCAATACCAGCAGGGCAGGCCGTACCTGAACGAGGCTGTATTCCTCAAAAAAACGTCTGAATCCGGCTTCGAGTTGGGGATCTGAAAAGCGCAATCGCCGACCCGAATTCGCCAGCTGCGCGTTGATCTGATCCGCGCTGGAGCCGTCTGCCAACAGAGTCTGACCGGCGTCGGCCTCAGGCTTCTGTAGTTTGGTGGCGGCTTGGACCATCGCGCGCTGCTGCAAATGTGCCCTTAGGACCGACGCCAGGACTCAGCCATAGCGCCACTTTTGCCAGCTGGTTGGCGATGGCGGCGTGTCAACGTCGTGCATGCGAGGCAGAAATTGCTCATTTTTAAACAGCTGAAAAGCCTTTGCATTATGCGCGGCAGCCTGTTTTGATGACAAATTGTGGCCGACCACACTAGCTGCCGTTTGTGGACATCACCTTAGTACACCAGGCGCTCAGGCTGCAGCTCCTGCAGGATGGTGGTGGCGATTTCTTCGATCGACTTGGTGGTGGTGGACAGCCACCGAATGCCCGAGCGGCGCATCATCGACTCGGCCTCGTGCACCTCCATGCGGCAGTTCTCCAGGCTGGCATAGCGCGATTCAGGTCGCCGCTCGCTGCGGATTTCCGACAGGCGCTCCGGGCTGATGGTGAGGCCAAAAATCTTTTTCTTGTGCGGCACCAGCGCCGGCGGCAATTGGCGACGCTCAAAGTCTTCCGGGATCAAGGGGTAATTGGCGGCCTTGAGACCGTGTTGCATGGCCAGATACAGCGTGGTCGGGGTTTTGCCGCTGCGGCTCACCCCCACCAGGATCACGTCGGCGTCGTCCAGGTTTTTGTGGCTTTGACCGTCGTCGTGCGCCAGGCTGTAGTTGATGGCTTCGATGCGGTCGGTGTACTCCTTGCTGCGGCTGATGTCCGAGAAGCGCCCCACCCGGTGGTGTGACTTGAGCGAAAGCTCCTGCTCCAGCGGGTGCACAAAAGTGCCAAACATATCGAGCAGCATGCCTTTGCAGCCGTCCTGCAGCACCTTGAGAACTTCCATATTGACCAAGGTAGTGAAAACGATGGGCTTGGTGCCCTCGAGCTCGGCCGTGTGGTTGATCTGCCTGACCACCTGATGCGCCTTGTCGACCGTGTCGGTAAACGGCAGGCGTACGCGGCGCGGCGCCAGCTCGAACTGGGCAAGAATCGCGTTGCCAAAGGTTTCGGCCGTGATGCCGGTGCCGTCCGAGACGAAGAAAACGGTGCGTGTGTGCATGGGGAGCTGAAAGGAGTAAGACAGGGAAGCTGCGGGGGGCGGGACCTACAATGTCGTCGATTATCCGAATTCATTCCATGCCGTCCTGCCGCCCACAAGTACAACACCAGCGCGCGCAGCACCGCATGTCCACCTGTCCGCCTGCGCAGGCCGACGCGTGCACTGAGCCGCTTTTAACTTCTGGAGCCCTCCCATGTCTGCACGCTATGACGCGACCGCCTTGGTCGTACCGTTTGAAAACCTGAGGATGAGCGACGTCGAGGTCGTCGGCGGCAAGAACGCC
>JAUCDU010000275.1:0-3683 GCA_034674825.1 Giesbergeria sp. | reverse complement strand
TGCGCGGGTTGTGCGCGTCGGCTTCGATCTGGAGGGTGCTGAACCGGGGCATGCGTGGTGTCCTTTGAGGGCGGTGGCGATGAGGCAGCGGCGCGGTCAGCGCGGCTCGAACGGGCGCGCGAACACGACAGGGCCGTCGCGGCGCTCCAGCACATAGCCCTGCGGTGCGCGCGGTGCGCCAGTGTGGATGATGCCCGCCTCGCGCAGAAAGCCGGGAACGGCCAGGGCGCGGCGGCGGAATGCGCTGCGGTCCAGCGGCCGGCCCAGCACCGCCTCGTAGGCGCCCTGCAGCTGAGGCAGCGTGAAGGGCTCGGCCAGCAGGAACGCCGGCAGCGAGGTGTATTCCACCTTGGAGCGCAGGCGCTGCAAGGCCGCGCACAGCAGTTCGTCGTGGTCGAAGGCCAAGGCACCGGCGCCAGGCGCGAAGCCGTCCAGCGTCACGTCGAACCAGCGCGCGTCGGCCGCGTTGCCGCCTCTGCCAGGCTCCGATGTCTCGCGCGGTACCAGCGCGAAATACACATGCGTGGCCGACCAGCCGCGCGGATCGCGCTCGGCGCCACCCCAGCTGCCGACCTGCTCCAGATAGGGGCTGGAGAGGGCCGTTTTCTCGCGCAGCTTGCGCATGGCGCAGCCTTGCAGATCATGGTCCTTCTGCACGTCAATGAAGCCGCCAGGCAGCGCCCAACGCGCCGGATATGGCTCGCCCGGCGTTTGTGGGCGTTGCACCAACAGCACCTGCAGGTCGTCGCCGGCCAGGGTCAGCAGGGCGACGTCCACGGTGACCAGCGGGCGGGCAAATTCCAGCGTTGCGTCGGATGGGGCGCTGTTCGATTTTCTTGCACGCATGACAGGATTTCCTTTCAATGGTGTAGTATGCAACTTTGAATGTTGCTCAGAACACCATAAAGAGAGTCATCGTGGCGATACGCACTCTGGATAGTCACAACAGCCCCTTGCAGATCGGTGAAATCGACGTGCCGAGTGGCGGCGCGGTGGGCTTCACGCTGTGCCCCGGCAAGCAGCAGGCGCACTCGATGTCGGGCCGCTGGCGGCGCGACATGGACATCGACCTGGACGCGCTGGCCCGCTGGAGCGCGGCGGCAGTGGTCACGCTCATGCCCATGCATGAGCTGCAGGCCGTGCAGGCGCACGGCATCGGCGAGGCGTGCGAGCGCCGCGGCATCGAGTGGCACCACCTGCCTATCCGCGACGTCGACGTGCCTGACGCCAGCTTCGAGGCCGCCTGGTGCTACGCCGGCGTGCGCCTGCGCGCCCACCTGCGCGGCGGCGCCAGGGTGCTGGTGCATTGCCGTGGCGGCCTGGGGCGCAGCGGCACCATCGCCGCGCGTCTGCTGGTGGAGCTGGGCTGGCCCGCGCGCCAGGCGATCACGACGGTGCGCGCGCAGCGCGCCGGCGCCATCGAGACGCGCGCGCAGGAGCAGTACGTGCTTGATCTGCCCGGCGCCGTGGATGGCGCCGCGGACGCGCACAGCGCGCGCGTGCTCGGCTGCGTGCTGGGCGGTGCGGTGGGCGACGCTTTTGGCTATGCCATCGAGTTCGACCGCCTGGCGTCCATCCGGCGCAAGCACGGCCCGCAAGGGTTGCAGGAACCGGTGCTGCGCGCCGGGCAGCTGCAGGTCAGCGACGACACGCAGATGACCCTGTTCACGCTGGAGGCGCTGCTGGTCGCGCTGCCGGGGCAGGGCGAGGTGCTCACGCCCGCGCTGCTGCACCCGCTGTCAGCCGCGTGCCAGAGCGCCTATCTGCGCTGGGGCGAGACGCAAGGCCTCGCCTCGCACACCGGCGCTCCCTCACGCTTGCAAGCCAGCGCCGCCATGCGCCAGCGGCGCGCGCCGGGCAACACCTGCCTGTCGGCGATTAGCGCCGGCGCCTGGGGAACGCCCGAGCAGGCCATCAACGACTCGAAAGGGTGCGGCGCGGTGATGCGCACGGTGCCTCTGGGGCTGCTGCGCGGCGCCAACCCGGCACTGGCGTTCAAGCTGGGCTGCGCCGCCGGTGCGCTGACGCACGGGCATGTGGACGGCTGGCTGCCCGCCGGCGTGCTCGCGGCCCTGGTGCGCCTGCTGGCACAGGGCCTGAATTTGGAGACGGCCGCGCGCGAGGCGCTTGCGCTCTGCGATCAAGCCGGCGGCACCGGCACGGGCACCGAGCGGCTGCTGCGCCTGGCGCTGCGGCTGGCGCGCGACGGCACGCCAAGCGAGCGGGCGCACGCCGAGTTGGGCGACGGCTGGACCGGCGACGAAGCGCTGGCCATCGCCATGCATGCCGCGCTGTCCGGCAGAGACTTCGTGCAGGCCATGCGCATCGCCGCCAACCACGACGGCGACAGCGACTCGACCGCGTCGATTGCCGGCCAGCTGTGTGGCGCTCGTGACGGCATCCTGGCGGTGCCGCACGCGTGGGTGCGCCGGCTGGATGTGCTGGAGGACGCGTTGCAGGTGATGCACCGCTTTTTATTGATAGCGAGCGCGCGGCCATTGCATGATGGCTGTCGAGTAAAGAAGTGTTTTTAAAGGATCAACTGATGCCGTTTTTCACCTATCAAGAAAAATTGACCGATGCGCAACCTCTGATGCCACTCGATTTGGACAAAGCAGGGGTGCAGGAGGCACAAGTGCGAGACCTCTTGGCGCAACATTTGCAGTCTCTGGACGATCAGAACGACCTGATGGTCCTTGCGCGTGAGTACAGCAGCTGGAGCGATGCCGCGCGCCGAATCGACGTGTTGGCGCTAGATGGCGAGGGCCGGCTGGTCGTGGTTGAACTCAAGCGCACCAAGGATGGCGGACATGCAGAGTTACAAGCCCTGCGCTACGCCGCCATGCTCTCCTCTCACACTTTCAGCAACGTGGTGGACGCGTTGCTGTGGGAGCGGCGCAAGACGGACCCCCAGGCGAGCCGCGAGGGCGCCGAGAGCGATTTACTGCTGTTTCTGGGCGAAACGCAGGCTGACGAAGTGCAGATTTCTCCTCTGCCGCGCATCATGCTGGTCGCGCAAAATTTCAGCACGGAAATCACCACGACCGTCCTGTGGCTCCTAGAGCACACCGAGCTGGACATTTCATGCCACACGGTGGCGCTGTATCCGTACGGTGAGCACGCCAAGGCTCTGCACTTCGACCTGCTGCTCCCGCTGCCGCAACAAGCAGACTATCTGGTAAAAGTGCGAGACAAAAACGTCCAGGAGGCGCAGCAACTGAAGTCTTCGATCAAGCGTCGCCAGAGGGCATGCGCTGTGTTGGAGGAAAAGGGTTTGCTGGCCGTTGGCGCAGTGCTCCGGCTGCTGGTTCCCCCACGCCCGGACATGACGTTTACGGCGGACACACAAAGGCAGGCCATCTACAAGGGAGGAGGCAAAGTGCAGTGGAGCCACGACGGTCAGGAATATTCTTCGCTGAGCAAACTGACCTCGCATTTGTGCTCGCAGCACGGAGCGCCGGTGAAAGCCATCCAGGGCACGGCCCATTGGGGTAACGAGCAGGGGACGTTGTCCGACCAAGCGGAGAAGTGGGGGTGACGCTGCGGGGCGGGGAATTCAGATGTCTTCCAAAAGCGCGTACGGCAGCGACTCCAGCGTCAGCGGCTGTCCGCTCGCCGCCAACGCCTTGTCCGCCGCCGCGATCTGCAGCGACACCAGCGCATCGAACCCGCCCTCCGGGTGC
>JAUCDU010000274.1:0-3683 GCA_034674825.1 Giesbergeria sp. | reverse complement strand
GCCTTGAAGAGGAGATGCGCCGCAGTTATCTCGATTACGCCATGAGCGTGATCGTAGGCCGGGCGCTGCCGGATGCGCGCGATGGCCTCAAGCCTGTGCACCGGCGCGTGTTGTTCGCCATGCACGAATTGAACAACGATTGGAACCGCCCATACAAGAAGTCAGCGCGTATCGTCGGTGACGTCATTGGTAAGTACCACCCGCACGGCGACATCGCGGTCTACGACACCATTGTGCGTATGGCGCAGGATTTCTCGTTGCGCCACATGCTGGTGGATGGCCAGGGCAACTTCGGTTCGGTGGACGGCGACAACGCCGCGGCCATGCGCTACACCGAAATCCGCCTGGCAAAAATTGCCCACGAAATGCTGGGCGATATTGATAAGGAAACCGTCGATTTCGGCCCCAACTACGATGGCAGCGAAAAGGAACCGCTGGTTTTGCCCAGCAAACTGCCCAACTTGTTAGTCAACGGCTCAGCAGGTATCGCCGTTGGCATGGCCACCAATATTCCGCCCCATAACCTGAACGAGGTGGTGGACGCCTGCCTGCATATGCTGCGCAACCCTGAATCGACGATCGACGATTTGATGGAGATCATTCCTGCGCCAGATTTTCCGACCGCAGGCATCATCTACGGCATCAACGGTGTCAAGGACGGTTACCGCACAGGCCGGGGTCGCGTGATCATGCGCGCCAAGTGCCATTTCGAGGACATCGACAAGGGGCAGCGCCAAGCCATCATCGTTGACGAACTGCCCTACCAGGTCAATAAGAAGACGCTGCAGGAACGCATGGCCGAGTTGGTGCACGAGAAAAAACTCGAAGGCATCAGCCATATCCAGGACGAATCCGACAAGTCGGGCATGCGCCTCGTCATTGAACTCAAGCGCGGTGAAGTGCCCGAAGTGGTTCTGAACAACCTGTACAAGCAGACCCAGTTACAGGATACCTTCGGCATGAACATGGTGGCGCTGATCGATGGTCAGCCCCGTTTGTGCAACCTCAAGGATTTGGTCAGCGTCTTCTTGCAGCACCGCCGCGAAGTGGTCACCCGCCGCACGGTGTTCGAGTTGCGCAAGGCACGTGAGCGGGGCCACGTGCTCGAAGGTTTGGCTGTGGCATTGGCCAATATTGATGACTTCATCGCCATCATTCGCAACGCGCCCACTCCACCGGTGGCCAAGGCCGAGCTGATGACCCGCTCATGGGACAGCAAGCTGGTGCGTGAAATGCTCACCCGCACCCGCACCGATGGCGGTGTCATCAATGCCGATGATTACCGCCCCGACGGCCTGGAAAAAGAGTTTGGCATGGGCCAGGATGGCCTGTACCGCCTGTCGGAAACGCAGGCCCAGGAAATTCTGCAGATGCGCCTGCAGCGCCTGACGGGCCTAGAGCAGGACAAGATCGTGGCCGAATACAAAGAGGTCATGGCAGTCATCGAAGACCTGCTCGACATCCTGGCCACACCCGAACGCGTCTCGACCATCATTGGCGAAGAACTCACCACCATCAAGACAGAGTTTGGCCAAAGCAAGCTCGGCGCACGCCGCAGCCTGGTCGAATACAGCGCCCAAGACCTTTCCACCGAAGACCTGATCACACCCACCGATATGGTGGTCACACTCAGCCACACGGGTTACATCAAAAGCCAGCCACTGTCTGAATACCGCGCGCAAAAGCGCGGTGGGCGCGGTAAACAGGCAACGGCCACCAAGGAAGACGACTGGATCGACCAGCTCTTCATCGCCAACACGCACGACTACATTCTGTGCTTCTCCAACCGTGGGCGCTTGTACTGGCTCAAGGTATGGGAAGTACCGGCCGGCTCGCGCGGCTCGCGCGGACGCCCCATCGTCAACATGTTCCCTTTGCAAGAAGGCGAGAAAATCAACGTCGTGCTGGCACTCACCGGCGAAAAGCGCAGCTTTCCCGCCGACCAGTATGTCTTCATGTCCACCAGCATGGGTACGGTCAAGAAGACTGCGCTGGACGAGTTCTCCAACCCGCGCAAGGGCGGCATCATTGCCGTAAATCTGGACGAAGGCGACTACCTGATTGGCGCCGCCCTCACGGACGGCCAACACGACGTGATGCTGTTCTCCGATGGCGGCAAAGCTGTGCGTTTTGACGAAAACGATGTGCGACCGCTGGGCCGCCAAGCCCGTGGCGTGCGCGGCATGATGCTGGAAGAAGGCCAGAGCGTGATTGCCATGCTGGTGGCCGAGGACGAGAGCCAAAGCGTACTGACCGCCACCGAAAACGGCTACGGCAAACGCACCAGCATCACCGAGTACACCCGCCACGGCCGTGGCACCAAGGGCATGATCGCCATCCAGCAAACCGAGCGCAACGGCAAGGTCGTGGCAGCCACCCTGGTGCATGCCGATGACGAGATCATGCTCATCACCGACAAGGGCGTTCTGGTGCGCACGCGCGTCAGCGAAATCCGCGAACTCGGCCGCGCCACGCAAGGCGTGACGTTGATTGCCCTGGACGAAGGCTCCAAGCTCAGCGGACTGCAGCGCATTGTGGAAAACGATGCCAACCCTGCAGATTCCGAATCCACGGACGACGAACCCACTTCCGCACCAGATGCCACACCGCCGGCTGCCGACGCCTGAGAGGCGGCAGCCCGGAACGGCACCTGATAGCTATTAATTCAATAGCTTGATGCGCTTATTCATAAAGCGTTTCGACCACTTTTGAGCCCAATAACCATGCAACGTCCGTACAATTTTTCTGCCGGTCCGGCGGCCATTCCTGCCGAAGTTCTGGAACAGGCTGCGGCTGAAATGCTGAACTGGCATGGCAGCGGCATGGGCGTCATGGAGATGAGCCACCGGGGCAAGGAATTCATCTCCATCTACGAACAGGCCGAGGCCGATCTGCGCGAATTGCTGGCGGTGCCCGCACATTTCAAGATTTTGTTCATGCAAGGGGGCGGTTTGGCAGAAAACGCCATCGTGCCACTCAACCTCTCGCGCGCAGCCACGGTCGACTTCGTGGTCACCGGAAGCTGGAGCCAGAAGTCGCAGAAAGAGGCGCGCAAATACGCTGCCGAGGCAAACATCATCGCGTCGGGCGAAGACAGGGGCTTCACCACCTTGCCAGACCCCTCGCAATGGCGCCCCAGCAAAGGGGCCAGCTATTTGCACCTGTGCAGCAACGAAACCATCAACGGCGTGGAGTTCCACGAGTTGCCCGACCTGCGCGCCCTGGGTGTAGACACCCCCCTGGTGATTGATTTTTCTTCGCACGTGGCATCGCGCCCGGTGGACTGGTCGCGCATCGGCCTGGCCTTCGGCGGTGCGCAAAAAAACCTGGGCCCTGCGGGCCTCACCCTGGTGGTGGTGCGCGAAGACCTGCTCGGCCATGCCCTGCCCGCCTGCCCGAGCGCGTTTGATTACAAAATCGTGGCCGACAACCAGTCCATGTACAACACCCCGCCCACGTGGGGCATCTACATGGCGGGCCTGACCTTTCAATGGCTCAAGCGCCAGCGCGAAGACACGGCCAGTGGCATCGCCGCCATGGAGCTGCGCAATATTGCCAAGGCCCAGTTGCTGTATGAGGCGATCGACAATTCTGGCTTCTACGTCAACAAGGTCGCCGCCAACTGCCGTTCGCGCATGAACATCCCTTTCTTTCTGCGCGACGAAACCCGCAACGACGCTTTC
>JAUCDU010000273.1:0-3737 GCA_034674825.1 Giesbergeria sp. | reverse complement strand
TGCGCGGCAAGGCGCAAATCGGCAAGGGCATGTGGGCCATGCCCGACCTGATGGCGGCCATGCTGGAGCAGAAGATTGCCCATCCCAAGGCGGGCGCCAACACCGCCTGGGTGCCCAGCCCCACGGGCGCCACGCTGCATGCCTTGCATTACCACCAGGTACTGGTCAGCGACGTGCAGAAGGAAATGGAAAAAATCGACGCCAATGCCGAGCGCGACAACCTGCTCACCGGCCTGCTCACCATTCCGGTCACCGCCAGCCCCAACTGGAGCGATGAGGAAATCCAGCAAGAACTCGACAACAACGCCCAGGGCATCCTGGGCTACGTCGTGCGCTGGGTGGACCAGGGCGTGGGCTGCTCCAAGGTGCCCGACATCCACAACGTCGGCCTGATGGAAGACCGCGCAACACTGCGCATCAGCAGCCAGCACATGGCCAACTGGCTCTTGCATGGTGTGGTGAACGAGGGTCGTATTCAAGCCACCTTCCAGCGCATGGCAGCCGTGGTGGACCAGCAAAACGGCAGTGATCCCTTGTACCAACGCATGGCCGGCAACTTCGACACCAGCATGGCCTATCAGGCTGCCTGCGAACTGGTGTTCAAGGGCAAAGAGCAGCCCAGCGGCTACACCGAGCCGCTCCTGCACGCCTGGCGCTTGAAGGTGAAGGCTGCGGCCTGACGGCTCTTGCAGGCGCCCAAGCGTGGCGCCGCTTCGTTTTCAATAGCTGAAAAACTATATGGGTAAAGCGCCAGGCCCCTATTTCATGGGAGATTTCCCGTGCCATGGTCCGGCGCAGAGAGTGCGAATGCCGCCTACACTGGCAGCCACCACTGCGCCGCTCAAGTAGCCTTGGCCATGCGATGTGGTGGTAATCCCGCTGCCCATGACCGCTCGCACACCCGCCCAGTCTTCTGCCGATTTGCTTTCTTCCTGCCCCCTGTGCGCCGCGCCCAACGCGTGCGCCTTGGTGGCCGGCGAGGAGGCCGAGTCCTGCTGGTGCATGAGCGCTGCGGTAGCGCCCGAGGCGCTGGCGCGCCTGTCGGTGCAGGCCCGTGGCCTGCGTTGCTTGTGCGCAGCTTGCGCTCAGGGCAATGACCAGCCTGCGTCGGCGCCTGTTTGACACTTACCTACCAAGGACCCCAATGCCCACGTACCACGTTGAAATGATGGAAGGCCGCACCGTCGAGCAAAAGCGCCGTCTGGTAGAGGAAATCACCCGCGTCTCGGTCGAGGTACTGGGCGGTTCACCGGAATCGGTGGACATACTCATCACCGACGTCAAGCGTGAGAACTGGTCGACGGGCGGCAAACTCTGGTCCGATCGCAGCTAGGCCTTTGATGCCGGAGTCTTCCAGCAGCCTCCAGGCCCTGAGCGCGCGCTACGGCGAGCGCTACCGCTGGTTCGTGCTGCTGTCGGTGATGGTCGGAACCATGGCTTCCATCATGTCGTCCACGGTGGTCAACGTAGCCATCCCCGACATGAGCCACCATTTCGCCCTAAGCCAAGGGCGCGCCCAATGGGTGGCTTCGGGTTTCATGGTGGCCATGACCGCTTCAATGCTGACAACGCCTTGGCTGCTGGCACGTTTTGGCTATCGCGCAACCTATGTTGCCTCGATGTGGTTGCTGCTCGTTGGCGGCATCGTCGGGGGCACGGCGGTGAACTTCCCGGTGGTGCTCGCCGCGCGTGTGGCCGAAGGGCTGGCAGCGGGCATCGTCCAGCCCATCCCAGCCGTCATCATCCTGTACGCGTTCAAGCCCCATGAGCAAGGGCGTGCCAGCGGCGTATTCGGCATGGGCGTGGTGCTCGCACCCGCGCTGGGGCCAAGCATTGGCGGACTGCTGGTGGACTGGTTTGGCTGGCGGTCCATTTTCTTCATGGTGGTGCCGTTTTGCCTGCTCTCACTCTGGCTAGCGCGCAAATACGTACCGACCACGGCGCCGGGCGGTGTCGCAGCCGGCGGCGGCGAGGGTGAAAACCTGGACTGGCGCGGCTTGCTGCTTGGCAGCGTGGGCACGCTGTGCCTGCTCAACGGCCTGGTCGAGCTGCACAGTGGGCCACCTGTACGCGCGCTGGCATTGCTCGGTAGCGCCGCCGCCGCCACAGCGATCTTCATCTGGTGGCAAGCGCGCCTGGCACGTACAGGTCGCAAGCCACTGATGGACTTGCGTCTGTTTGCCTACCGGCAGTTCGCCATGGGCAGCATCGTTGCCTTCATCTATGGCACGGCACTGTTTGGTTCGACCTATCTGCTGCCGGTGTTCATGCAACTGGGGCTTGAACTCTCGGCGTCGCTGGTCGGCACCATCTTGCTGCCTGCCGGCATCGTGCTCGCGATCACAATCCCACTGGTCGGGCGCATGGCAGACACACAGCCCACACATTTGCTGGTGACCATCGGCCTGTTTCTGCTAGCGCTGTCTTTTGCCTTGATGCTGCTGGTGCGGCTGAACTCGGGCCTGTGGATGCTGGTGGCCTTTGCGGTCTTGGGCCGGATCGGCCTTGGCTTCATCTTGCCTTCGCTAAACCTTGGCGCCATGCGCCCACTTGCCAAACCTTTGATTGCCCAAGGCTCCAGCGCAATTGGTTTCCTGCGCATGCTCGGAGGTGCAGCAGGCGTGAGCCTGTGCGGTATCGTGCTCGAATGGCGATTGGCTGCTCACGGAGCCTCTTTGGCGACAGGCGGCGACAGCGCCGCACGCATTGCAGCCTTCGGGGAAACCTTCGTCATGCTGGCGCTGCTCTGCGGCGTGGCCATGCTTGCTGCCTGGAGGCTGCGGGCATCGGTGCCTACTGACTCTTAATTTTTTCTGCCTTTATGTGCCAACTGCTCGGAATGAACTGCAACACGCCCACCGACGTGCGGTTTAGCTTTTCTGGCTTTGCGCAGCGTGGCGGACGCACGGGCGATCACAGCGATGGCTGGGGCATCGCATTTTTTGAAGACAAGGGCGTGCGCCATTTTGTTGACCACCAACGCGCGGCCGACTCACCGGTAGCGGCGCTGATTCGCAGCTATCCCATAAAGAGCAGCAACGTCATCGCCCACATTCGCAAGGCGACACAGGGTGCGGTGAGCTTGCAGAACTGCCACCCTTTCGTGCGCGAATTGTGGGGGCGATATTGGGTCTTTGCCCATAACGGCGATCTGAAGGAATTCCATCCTCGGCTGCATCGCAATTTTTACCCGGTCGGGAGTACCGACAGCGAGCAGGCCTTCTGCTGGATCATGCAAGAGTTGGCGAAATCTCACTCGGACGTCCCAAGCGTAGAAGAGTTGACGCTGTCCTTGCGGGAACTCGCATCCAAAATCGCGCCCCACGGCACTTTCAACTTTCTGTTGTCGAATGGGCTGGCACTCTGGGCACACGCCTCCACCGATTTACATTACATTGAGCGACGTCACCCCTTTGCAGCCGCCCACCTCTCGGACGAGGACTTGGCCGTGGATTTCGCCCAAGAGACCCAAGCCAGCGACAAGGTGGCGGTGATTGTGACTGCGCCACTCACGAGTGACGAGCAATGGCACGCATTTGCTCGCCATGAGCTCAAAGTCTTCGTGAACGGTTCCGCCTTGGCTTTGTAACTGCAGCGATCAGCTGAGAAGATGCGCCTTCTCGTCTTTGAGATAGCCCCCTGATTCCCCGGCCCCGTCGTATCGCTTATCTTTGAGATAGGAATAGGACTATGAATACGACTAGGCATACGGAGTCGGTAGAGGTGATTTTGAAAGA
>JAUCDU010000272.1:0-3746 GCA_034674825.1 Giesbergeria sp. | reverse complement strand
CGGCCCTACAAAGGCAACAGCGGCAGCCTCACCGTGGGCGAGCACCGCAAGTTCACCATGGAAGTGGAGCTTGCAGGCAGCGGCGCAGCAGGCACCGCCCCGGCCTGGGGCCTGCTGCTGGAGGCCTGCGGCTTTGCCGAAACAATCACCGCCGGGGTCGATGTGACCTACGACCTGGTGAGCGAAGGCGAACCCACCCTCACGCTGTACGGCTACCTCGACAAAACCCGGTTCATCCTCACCAATGCCAAGGGCACCGTCAGCTTCGAGCTGAATGCCAAAAGCATCCCGGTGATGAAGTTCGAGTTTCTCGGCACCTACACGGCCGCCACGGAAGAAGTGGGCATGCCCACGGGTGTGGACTACAGCCAGTTCAAGCAACCCAAAACCGTGGGCAAGACGAACACCCCCGTGTTCACCTTCCACGGCCTGGCAGCCAAGGTGTCGGCCTTCAGCGTCAACCTGGCCAACAGCCTGGCCTGGCGCGAGCTGATCGGCTATGCAGGCCCCAGCAGTCCCGACCGCCAGCCCACCGGCAGCGTCACCATGGAGATGCCCAGCGTCGCCGTGAAAGACTGGGCCGAGGTCGTGCGCGAAGGCACCACGGGTGCCTGCAATCTGACCCACGGTACCGTGGCCGGCAACATCGTGCAGCTCGCCATGCCCGCCACGCAGTGCAAGCCGTTCAGCCTGCAGGACGATGCGGGCAACGCCATGGTCAACATGCCGTTTGACATCAACCCCGTCGATGGCGACGACGAACTGAGCATCACCGTCAAGTAAGCGCCCCGGCGCCTGCACCCCACCAGGGCCACCCATTGCGGTGGCCCTTTGCATTTCTCATTTCCGAACCGAAGCACACCATGTTCAAGCTCACCCAAACCGAAACATTCAAGGCCGCCGTCAAGGTCAACGTCGCCACCCCTTCAGGCGCGTGGCGCGAAGAAAGCTTCACTGGCATCTTCAAGCGCACCGACGAAGACCGCCGCGAAGAACTGCTGGCCCTCAAATTTGTCGATCTGCTGCGCGAAGTGCTGGTGGGCTGGGAAATGGTGGACGAATCCCGCACGCCGGTTGAATTCACCGAACAGAACCTCGACGCCTTCCTCAAGCTGACCGGCGCCGTGCGCGAAGCCGCCAACGCCTATTGGAGGCACAACGTCGGCGCCAAAGAAAAAAACTGATCGACGCGGCGCGCTGGTGGGCGGGCATCCGTGACATCGCACCTGGCGCCTTCGAGCCCGACTACAGCGTGCTCGAAGCCATGGACGCCTGGGGCGCGCCGCAAGACGAAATCGACCAGGTCCGCACCCAGCTCGACCAGGCGGCGCAGCCCACAACGGACGAACCCTTCGGCGTCTATGCCGAGAACTGGGGGCCTGTCATGGCCTTTTGTGCGCTGGGTGCGCGTTGGCAATACGCCGCAATGGCGGGCCAGCGCACCGGCCTCGACTGGGCCGGTGTAGAGGCCTGGATCGATCGCCACGTGCGCCGCCGCAGGCGCCGGTCCCTATCGACCGACCTGCAAACCATGGAGCGCGCCGTGCTCCATGCAGACCGTGAACAACGAGAAAAAGAGGAGTAACCCGCCATGTCCGCACTCGGTTCCCTTGTGGTCAAGCTTGGCCTCGAATACGCCGAATTCACGGGCGGGCTCGACAAGTCCGAGCAGGCCGCCCTCGCCAGCGCCAAGCGCGTGCAAGACACGTTTGATGGCATCAAGGGCAGCGTCGCTGCGGTGGCCGGGGCCGTGGCCGGGGGGCTTGCAGCGGCATTCACCGTGTCTGCTTTCAAGTCGTTGATCGGCGATGCCGTCGCAGCGGGGGCGGCGCTGGATGACCTCGCCATGCAAACCGGCAGCACCGTCGATGCACTGAGCGGGCTGGCCGAAATCGGCAAGTTCAACGACATGGGGCCCGAGAAGATCGGCGCCGCGATGAACATGCTCACGCGCAACCTGGCCAGCGCGACGGAAGAAAGCAAGGGCGCCGGTGCAGCGCTGCAGGCGCTGGGAATGAATGTGGAGCAGTTCCGCAGCCTCAAGCCCGAGGACCAGATGCAGGCCATTGCAAAGGCCCTCGATGGCGTGCAGGACGGCGCAAGCAAGTCCGCCGTCATGATGGCCCTGTACGGGCGCGAGGGGGCCAACATGCTCCCCTTCATGAAAGACCTGGCCAGCGCGGGGCAGCTGCAGGCCATCATCACGGCAGAGCAGGCCGCTGCTGCCGCGCAACTCGACGACAACTGGGTCAAGCTCACAACCACGGGCAGCGAGACGGCCCGCGAAGTCGCCATGGGCATGGTGCCCGCCTTGGATGAGGCGGTGCGAGCCGCCATGGATGTCATGTCCGGCACAGGCGGGATGCGCGAAATGCTGCGAGGCCTGGTGGCCGACGGCAGCATCAAGCGCTGGACCACCGAAGCCATCAAGGGCCTGAGCTACGTAGCCGATGCCGGGCACATCGCATGGCGCGTGCTGCAGTCTGCTGGCAAAGGCATGGGGGGCCTTGCGGCCGCATTGGTGCAGGCACTGCAGGGCGACTTCCGGGGCGCATGGAACACCCTCAAGGCCTCGGGCGAAGACATGATCGACGTGTTCGAAGGCCCCACCATCGGTGCGCGCTTTCGCGACTCGCTCGACAAAGTCGCGCAGACGTCAGACGCCGCAGGGGCCGCCACGCAAAAAGCGACGCTTGATTTCAAGAACCTGGGCGCAGGCGGAAAACAGGCCGCCAGCGAACTCGACAAACTGGTCAAGAGCGGCACTGAGCTGACAGCCAGCCTGCTTGCACAAGACACTGGCCTGTCTGGCGACTTCCACAAAAAGTGGGACAGCCTGAGCGCGGCATACCAGGCCAACAAAGTCAGCCAGGACGATCTGGTTGCAGCCCAGGCCAAGCTGCTGGAGCAGCAGCCTGCCATGAAAAAAGCCATGGACGAAACGGCCAAGGCCGCCCAGGCCGTGGCAGACGCGCGCCAGAAGGAAGCAGAAGGCATTGCCGCCTGGCTGCAGTCGCAGCAAGAAGCCGCAGCGCAGTCGCTTGCCAGCGTGCAAGACCGTATCAACGGCCTGCGCGACGAAGAAGCCGCGCTGTCCCTCTCGCGCGAAATGAACATCAGCCTGGCCGAGGCCGTAGAGCGCCTGGCCATTGCGCGCCTGGAAGAAAAACAGGCCCGCCTGCACGAAGGCAGCGAAGGCTGGAAAGCCATCCAGAAGGAAATCGACAAACGTAAAGAACTGCTGGGCCTGGTCTCCGGCAAAGCCCAGCGCGAGGAAGAATCGCGCGGCTGGGCCGACATGTGGAGCAGCGTAGACCGCACCGCGCATGACGTGTTCGTCAACGTGCTCGAAGGCGGCCAGGACGCCTTCAAGCGCCTGGGCAACACGCTCAAAGCCAGCGTGCTTGACGTGCTGTACCAGATGACCGTGCGCAAGTGGATCATCAACATCGGCACCAGCGTGTTCGGCGCTGGGTTCGGAGCGGCTGCCAATGCGGCCACGGGGGGCGGTGCGGGTGGTGCGCTGTCCACTGCGGGCGGCATCGGCAACATGGCCAGCCTCGCCAGCGGCATCGGCTCGTTCACCACGGCAGGCATGCTGCCTACGGGCATTGCCACGGCCCTGACCGGCTCCACAAGTTCGCTCGCCATGGGCCTGTCTGGTGCCTGGGGCGCAGGTGGCGGCATGCTGTCCACGCTGAACGCGGGCGCGTCCATGCTGGGCAGCGGCTCGATCATGTCCGGGC
>JAUCDU010000271.1:0-3769 GCA_034674825.1 Giesbergeria sp. | reverse complement strand
GACAACCCCCTGAGCGGCTGCAAAGCATCGTGCGGCCGCCAGAGGCGGCTGCTCTCAACTCGCTGCGCGATCCGGGAAAGGGGACGACGCCAGTGCCCGGAGTGCAGAGGACATTTGCATGTCGGGCGGCCCTTGCGCGGCGGTCGCTGGCATTAGCGCGCGCCAGTACCAACCGCAGCGCTCTCATTTTTATCGAGGAAAGCTGAATGACCGAGTTGCATGAATTGTCGGCTGGCACGCTCGCAAAGGGATATGCCTCTGGTGCGCTTTCGCCCGTCGAAGTGACGCAAGCCGTGCTGGCGCACATCGAACGCTGGGAGCCGCATCTGCACGCGACCTGGCTGCTGCGGCCGGAGCCCGCTTTGGAGCAGGCGCGCGCGAGCGAAGCCCGCTGGCGGCGCGGGGCTCCGCTCTCGGCGCTTGATGGCGTGCCCATGACGCTCAAGGACAACCTGGCCACGCAGGGCGACCCGACACCGCTGGGCACTGCAGCGACCGCGCTGTTCCCTGCGACCGCCGATGCGCCGCCCGCCGCCCGCCTGCGCGAAGCCGGCGCGGTGCTGGTCTCGAAGACCACCATGCCCGACTACGGCATGCTGTCCTCGGGCATGTCGAGCTTTCACGCGCTCGCGCGCAACCCCTGGGACCTCAGCAAAGGGCCGGGCGGGTCGAGTGCCGGTGCGGGCGCCGCCGCCGCCGCCGGCTACGGTCCCCTGCATGTCGGCACCGACATTGGCGGGTCGCTGCGCCTGCCGGCGTCCTGGTGCGGCATCTTCACGCTCAAGCCCAGCCTGGGCCGCATTCCGATCGACCCGCCCTACACCGGGCGCGCAGCGGGCCCGATGACGCGCAGCGTGGAGGACGCGGCGCTGATGATGGGCGTGCTCTCACAGCCCGACGCACGCGACAGCATGCAGCTCCCGCCGCAGGACCTTGCCTGGCACGACTTCGAGCGCGGCCCCGAGCACCTGCGCGGCCTGTCCATCGGCTTGTTGCTGGACGCCGGCTGCGGCCTCCCTGTGGACCCCGAGGTGCACGGCGCCATCGCACGCGCCGCAAGCTTGTTCGAGCAGGCGGGCTCCAGCGTGACGCCAATGCCGCCCTTCCTCGCACCCGAGATGCTCGCCGGCATGGACCGCTTCTGGCGCATGCGCTCGCACCTGGACATGCTCGCCCTGCCGCCCGACCGCAAGGCGCGGGTGCTGCCCTTCATTCAGGCCTGGGCCGACAGCGCGGCCGCCCTCTCGGGCACCGAAATGTTCCACGCCGCCCAGCAGTTTCACGCCACGCGCGTCGCCACCGCAGCGGCCTGCAGCGCCTTCGATTACGTGCTCTCGCCGGTGGCACCCATCACGGCCTTTGCCGCCGAACTGGCCAGCCCGACCGACGACCCGCTGCGCGCGCTGGAGCACATTGCCTTCACGGTGCCGTTCAACATGTCCGAGCAGCCGGCCGCCTCGATCAACTGCGGCTACAGCGCGGGCGGGCTGCCGATTGGCCTGCAGATTGTCGGGGCGCGCTTTGACGATTTGGGCGTGCTGCGCGTGGCGCGGGCGTTCGAGCAGTTGCGCGAGCCGCAGCGGCCTTGGCCACAGCCGCCCGCTTGAATGCGACGGAGTATTGATGCGTTTTCAGCCTCCAGCGCTTGTTGGGCATACGCGGACAGCTATCAACTTTATAGAACCAAGACGGGATGCAGCCGATTGACAGCCCCACACGCGGGCGTATCGTGCCTTGCATACGAGAGAGGGGGCGCGAGATGGAGCGCCACGGGCTGACGAACGTGCGGGCGACTGCGACCGTGCCACGTCTTCGACCAAGAGGTAGTCGCCGCGATGGCCAATGAAGAGGACCTGAACAAGGAACGGCTGGAGCTGGTGCTGGAGGCTGCCGGCCTGGATCTTTGGGAGAACGATTTGGTGACCGGCCAGGTCACCCACAAGGCCACGAAGACGTTTCTGGAGTTGGGCTTCGCCGAGGACGACGCCTTCTCAGGCGTGCAGGAAATTCTTGATTTGCTTCACCCGGACGACCTCGGCCGAGTGCAACGTGCGCTGAGCGACCATGTGGCAGGCGTCACGCCGCAATACCGCGCCGAGTTCCGGCTGCGCTCCAAATCTGGCGAATGGATCTGGTTTGCCAATTACGGCCGCATCATGGATTCTGGCAATGGCCCACGAGGCAAACGCCTGATCGGCGTCACCTTCAACATCCACGACCGCAAGCAACAGGAAGACAAGATTGCTGCGATCAACCACCAGCTCTTGGAGCAGAACAAGCTGCTGCAGGAACTCAACACCGCCCTGGAACTGCTGGCAGCCACCGACTCGCTGACAGGCCTGGCCAACCGGCGCACGCTGATGCAACTGGGCGCCAACGAATGCAAACGCACGGAGCGCTTCGACCACCCGCTGTCGCTGCTGGTGGTGGATATCGACTTGTTCAAGGCCGTCAACGACGCCTGGGGCCACCTCGCGGGTGACCGCGTCATCTGCGCCGTGGCCCAGGCCTGTGCCGCGCACAAGCGCCGTGGTGTCGACATCGTGGCGCGCTTCGGGGGCGAGGAGTTCGTCGTCGTGTTGCCGGAAACCGATGGCGTCAGTGCGCTGCGCGTGGCCGAACTGCTGCGCGATGAAGTGGCTGCGCTGGCAGTGCCCGTCGACGACGGCAGGGCCAGCATCTCCGTCACCGTGAGCATTGGCGTGGCCACTTGGCACAAGGGAGCGGGGCTGAGTTTTGAAGAGCTGGTGCAGCGGGCAGACAAAGCGCTGTACCGCGTCAAGGAAACGGGGCGCAATGCCGTGCACTGTGCAGACATGCAGCCAGCGGTCACCGCTGCGGCGCCTGAGCCCTTCCGCCAGTAACAGGGCGCGGGCTGCGGGCCCGCCAGCCTAGCGTCAGGCCGCCGTACGACTGATTGTGGCCAGGCGTACGGCCAAGCCCAGGAACACCATGCCGGCCGCCCTGTTCAACCAGCGCTGCGCGCGCTCCGAGTGCAGCAACAGCGTGCCGAAGGTTCCCGAGAATACGGCGATGGCGCCAAACACGAGCATGGTGGCCAGCATGAAAACGACGCCCAGCAGCATGATCTGCAGTGCCACACTGCCAAGCCCCGGATTGGCAAACTGTGGCAGGAAAGCAAGGAAAAAGATCAGCACTTTGGGGTTCGTCAGATTCATCACCATGCCGCGTCCCACCATGCGCCACATGCCGGCGGCAGGCCGAGCAGCGGGAACGGGTGTTGCCGGCGAGCTTCCTGCCCCCTGCGCTGTCTGCGCGTGCGGTCGCAAGGACTGCCAGGCGAGCCACGCCAAATAGGCCGCCCCCAGGTACTTGAGCACGGTGAAAGCAGTCACCGACGCGGCAAACAATGCCGCCAGTCCCAATGCCACGGCCGCCGTGTGCACCACCAGACCCGCGCACAGCCCCAGCACCACTGCCATGCCGGCGCGCCAGCCGCGCTGGGCCGACTGCACCAGCACAAACAAATTGTCCGGGCCAGGCGTGATGCCGAGCAGCAACGAGACGCCAAAGAAGGCAAGCAAGGTGTCGGCAGTGGGCATGGCAGATTTCGCGGGTCAAAGCGCCATTGTGAAACAGCGCATTGGATTCCTTCAAGCAGCGCTCAGTGCACCGGGATCACGAACACGCGCGGCTTGGGCGCGCAGCCCGGTCCCTGGTACGGCTCGCTGTCGCGCTCCCAGCCGGAGCCGGGCGAGTTCTGGGCGCAAATGCGCACGCCATCGACCTTGCTGCGCCACCAGTACCA
>JAUCDU010000270.1:0-3785 GCA_034674825.1 Giesbergeria sp. | reverse complement strand
AATGCCGCGGCGCAGGCGGCTGCACAGGCTGCAGGTGGTCTTGCCCTCGGGGATCAGGCGCTTGACGATGCTATAGGTGTCTTCGTTCTCGATGTGAAACGGCACGCCGGTGCTGGCCAAATATTCCGGCAAGACATGCTCGGGGAAGCCCGGTTGCTTTTGGTCCAGGTTGACTGCCACCAGGTCGAAGTGGATCGGCGCTCTGGCCTTGAGTTTGAGCAGGATGTCGAGCAGCGCGTAGCTGTCCTTGCCACCCGACATGCAGACCATCACCTTGTCGCCTTCCTCGATCATGTTGTAGTGCACGATGGCGCGGCCGGCTTCGCGGCACAGCCGCTTTTCCAGCTTGTGTGCTTCGCGCTCGATCTTCAGGCGCTGGGCACCGCTCGCGGGTGCGCTGCTCTCGAGCGTTTCTGGGGTGTCGGCGGTCCAGGCGCCTGCAATCGCGGTGTCCATGTTTGCAATCCTTTTCGTCACCAGGCGCCGGTCTCAACACGTATGGCGACTTCACAATCGTCGAATATTTCCAGTTTGGCGATCTTCACGCGCACGCCCTGCACGCCGGGCAGCTGCATCAGCCGCTGGGCGAGTTTGCCGATCAGGCTCTCCAGCAGGTTCAGGTGCTCGGCCGTGCACTCGTCGATGATGATCTGGCGCACCCGACGGTAGTCAAGCACGTGCGTCAGGTCGTCGTCGCGCGGCGCCAGTGGCTGACGGCCCAGGCTCAATTCCGCGTCCACCTGAATCGGCTGGGGGGCGGTTTTTTCGTGGTCGAGCACGCCCAGACTGGCGTCAAAGCGCAGCCCGGTAAGCGTCAGGATCTGGGCGCCAGAGGTGGCAGCAGTCATGGCAGGGTTTCGGTAGGTGGCAGGTCGCCAGCAGCGGCTTTGCGCCGGAAGGCTTCGACGCCGACTGCTTCGCAGTCGTCGTACACATCGGGTTTGCGCGTAGACACCCGCGCCGCCACCACCAGCGGGTGCGCCAGCAAGGCGGCCAGCACCGCGTCGCACAGGGTTTCCTGCAGGTCGATGTGGCCGCGCTCGGTGATGCGGGTGACCTCATTGCGAACAAAGTCGTAGTCCACCACTTCGTCGATGCGGTCGCGCTTTGGAGTCGTCTGGACGAGCGGCACGTACAGGTCGATGTCAAAAAGAATGCGCTGCGCAGCCGCGCGCTCAAAGTCGTGGATGCCGATGCGCACGCGGCGGCTGAGACCGCGCAGAAAAATGCGCCGGCAATCGGTCAGCAAGGGGTCGATCATGCTGCGCCTGGGGGCGCTGCCGGCGCCAGTTGTTCGGCCACGAACATGATGTCGCGCTCCAGCGGCACCAGGTGCTGGCCGCTGTCCACGGTGAGGGTGACGCCGGTGATGGAGGCGTTCTCGGCCAGAAATACGGCGCTTTTCGCCACGTCGGCCGGGTTGGTGGCGCTTTGCAGCAGGTTCACGCGGCTGGCGCGGCGAAAGCCCTCTTCGCTCTGGGGGCCGCTCATGTAAATGAGGCCTGGAGCGACGCCATTCACCCGCAGCTGCGGCGCCAGTGCCTGCGCCTGCAGTGCCACGGCGCGCTCCAGCGCCAGTTTGCTCAGGGTGTAGGAAAAATAATCGGGGTTCAGGTTGAACACCTTCTGGTCCAGCACGTGGATCACGCAAGGCCGCGCGGCCGCGCCGTTGGCGGAGCGGGCCAGCAGGCTGGCAAGCTGCAGCGGCGCCGCGAGGTTGATCTGCATCTGCCGCTGCAGCAGTTCGGGCGAAAAATCCAGACCGGTGTCGGGCTCGAAGGCTGAGGCGTTGTTCACCAGCGCGTCTGGCGCTTGCCCAAGCACAGCCACAGTGGCGGCGAACAGGGCGGCAATGGCATCGGGCTGGTTCAGGTCGCCCGGCACCGCGTGTGCCTCCCGACCCAGGGCGCGCACCGCCTCGCAGGTTTCCAGCGCTTCGGCGCGCGAATGCTGGTAGTGGCACACCACGTCCCATCCGGCACGGGCAAAGGCCAGACAAAATTCGCGGCCCAGTCGCCGGGCGCCGCCGGTGACAAGCACGGCTCTGGGGCGGTCAAGGGTGGGCATTGGGGGACAATCGCAGGCGTGATGAATGAACCCACAAGTTTAACGAGCGCTCTGCACGAGCGTATTGAGCAGACCATTGCACAAGCCGGTGGCTGGATTGGCTTTGACCGTTTCATGGCGCTGGCGTTGTACGAGCCGGGCCTGGGCTACTACGCCAACGACAGCATCAAGTTCGGCGCCATGCCGCAATCGGGCAGCGATTTTGTGACCGCGCCGGAAATGACGCCGCTGTTTGGCCAGACCGTGGCGGTGCAGGTGGCCGAGGCGCTGGAGCGCACCGGCACGCGCGAGGTCTGGGAGTTTGGCGCCGGTTCGGGCGCTCTGGCGCTGCAGTTGCTCGGCGCTCTGGGCGAGCAGGTGGATCGCTACACCATCGTCGACCTCTCGGGCAGCCTGCGCGCGCGCCAGCAATTGCTGCTCGCCGGCCATGCCGACAAACTGCACTGGGCCGATGCGTTGCCCGAGCGCTTCGAGGGGGTGGTGGTGGGCAACGAAGTGCTGGACGCCATGCCGGTCAAGCTGCTGGTGCGCCTGGAAGGTCAGTGGCACGAGCGCGGTGTGGCCATGGAAGGCGAGGCCTTCACTTGGCAGGACCGGCCCACGCGGCTGCGCCCGCCGGTCGAGATCGAGGGCAGCCACGATTACCTGACCGAAGTGCATCCCCAGGCCGAAGCCTTCATCCACACCCTGGGCGACCGGTTGGTGCGCGGTGCCGCACTGTTGCTGGACTACGGTTTCGGCGAGAGTGAGTACTACCACCCGCAGCGCCATATGGGCACCGTGATGTGCCACCGCGCGCACCTGGCCGACAGCAACCCGCTGCAGGAGGTGGGCGAGAAAGACATCACCGCGCACGTGAACTTCACCGGCATTGCGCTGGCGGCGCAGGACCAGCCTTTGCCGGCTGGCCAGAGCTGGAACGTGCTCGGCTACACCACCCAGGCGCACTTTCTGATCAATTGCGGATTGCTACCGAAAATGGAGCTGCAACCTCAATCAGAACGTGCGCTGGCGGCCAAAATGATCATGGAACACGAGATGGGCGAGCTGTTCAAGGTCCTGCTGCTGGCCAAGGGCGAGCCGTGGGAGCCCTGCGGCTTTGTGCAAGGCGACCGCTCCCATCGGCTATGAAGCATCCCCCTGAGTCGCCAGCGGCGCCTTCCCGCTTCTCTCGCCGCGCTGCGCGATGCCGGAAGGGGGACACCGCCAGCCCAGCGGGGCGGCCCTTGCGCGGCGGTCGCTGGCATGGGTTGTGCCGCTTGCAAGCGTCGGCGAGCGCTGCGGAACGTGGAAGCGCACCGAGATGATTCGTTGGCTGCTTGCCGTTTTCGTTGCCTTGGTGCTCATCAATTCGCTGACACCTTGGCTGCAGCGCATTGGCCTCGGCAGGTTGCCGGGCGACTTCAAGTTTCGATTGTTTGGGCGCCACGTGTTCGTGCCGCTGGCGAGCACGGTGCTGGTCAGCGTGCTGGTGGGCCTGCTGCTCAGGTGGCTGTGAACGCCAGGTCGCGGCGGGCCGCGTCGGCGTCGGCCTCGGCCAGGGCTTGCAGGAAGCGCTCGCGCCACCAGTGCACGTCGAACTCGCGGATGTTGGCCAGCAGCGCGCTGTGGCGGCGCTGGCGCTCTTCCAGCGGCATCTGCAGCGCACGGTGCATGACGTCGGCCATGCCCTGGGCGTCATAGGGGTTCACCAGCAGCGCATCGGGCAGCTGCGCGGC
>JAUCDU010000269.1:0-3787 GCA_034674825.1 Giesbergeria sp. | reverse complement strand
TGCTCTTGGGGCCGAGCACGCCGCAGACCATCATCTGCGCCTTGGGGAAGCCCTTGCTCAGCATGCCCATCAGCGGAATCGTGCCACCCTGGCCGATGTGGCCGCAGGGCGCGCCGAACTGTGCCACGCTGGCGGCGTTCAGGGCGGTTTCGAACCACGGCGCGGTGTCAGGCGCGTTCCAGCCGGAGGCAGAGCCCCCGCCGTGCCAGGTGACACGCGCCTGGTAGGGCGCGTTGTCTTCGAGCAGCGCCTTCATTTCCTGCGCGCACTGCGCGGCATCCACCAGCGGCGGCAGGCGCAGGCTCAGCTTGAAGGCGGTGTAAGGGCGCAGCACGTTGCCGGCATCCTGCAGGGCGGGGAAGCCCTCGGCGCCGGTGACGCTCAGCGTGGGCTCCCAGGTGCGCCGCAGCAGCGCGTCCACGGGCTCGGTGCTGGTCGGCAGCGCGAACGCCGTGGCGCCGCCGCAGTCGTAGTGCGCCCAGGGAAAGCGCCGATAGATTTCCTCGCCCAGGATGGCGGCCGTGGCGCGTGCCTGCGCCAGACGCTCGGGCGGCACCTCGCAGTGAAAGCTGGCGGGCAGCAGGCGCCCTGTGGCGCTGTCCTCCAGCCGGTCGAGCACCTGGCGCATGATGCGAAACGACGAGGGCACCAGGCCCGAAGCGTCGCCCGAATGCACGCCCTCGGTCAGGATTTCGACCTTGAGCGTGCCCGCCAGCATGCCGCGCAGGCTGGTGGTGAGCCAGAGCTGGTCGTAGTTGCCGGCGCCGGAATCGAGGCAGACCACCAGGGCGATGTCGCCCAGCCGCGTTTTCAGCGCGTCGATGTAGGGCAGCAGGTCGCCCGAGCCACTCTCTTCGCTGGTTTCAATCAGTCCGACGATGCGCGGGTGCGGCACGCCTTGGCGCTTGAGTTCCTGCACCGCGGCAATGCTGGCATAGACGGCGTAGCCATCGTCCGCGCCGCCGCGCCCGTAGAGCTTGCCGTCCTCGTATTTGGGGGTCCAGGGGCCGAGGTCGCTGCGCCAGCCGGAAAACTCGGGCTGCTTGTCCAGGTGGCCGTACATCAGCACGCTCTGGCCGGACTGCGCTTGGGTCTGGGTGGACGGCACTTCAAAAAACAGCACCGGCGTACGGCCCGGCAGGCGCACAACTTCGATGACGAGGCCCTCGACTTTCTGTGCCTGCACCCAGTCGGCGGCGTTGCGCACCACGGTATCAAGGAGCCCCTGCTGCTCCCAATCGGGCGCAAACGTCGGCGACTTCGCCGGAATGCGGATGTAGTCGGTGAGCTGGGGCAGGATCTGTTGGTCCCACACCTGGCCAATGCGTTCCAGCGCTAGCTCGGGCTGCAACTGGGCGGAAGGGATACGAGCGTTCATGCGGGCCTCCTGTGAATCCGCATTCCACCACAAGGAGGCCTTGTGTGCTCGATTGCAAGGGGATGACGGCTAGTGCTGCGAGGGTGGGAACGTCTCGGGCGAGCCGCCGCTGACGCCGCGGTGCGTTACGCCGTGAAGCGCCGGCGCCACCTCGACTCGGTTGCGCCCGTTTTGTTTGGCGCGGTACAGCGCCATGTCGGCCGCGTGGATGATCTGGTCCCAGCTGTCACCGGGCTCCAGCCGACCGCCAAAGACGCCGATGCTCACAGTGATGCCAACGCTGTCGCCAAGACGACCGAAAGTTGTCTCTTGCACAGCAGCACGCAATTGTTCTGCGAGTTGCTGCGCGCCTTGCGCTGTGGTGTCCGCCAGAACAACCAGAAATTCCTCGCCGCCGTAGCGTCCGACGATGTCCTGGGCGCGGATGCGATGCTGGATCACATCGACAACGTTGCGCAGCATCTGGTCTCCGACCAGATGGCCATGCGTGTCGTTGATTCCCTTGAAGTTGTCGATGTCCACCATCATCACCGCCATCGATTGCCGGGTTCGCAATGCGCGCCCGACATCGCGGTCCAGCGCAGCGATGATGAAGCGGCGATTGGCCACGCCGGTCAATTCATCGAGAGCGGCCAAGCGGCGATTGGCTTCGTCTGCGCGCTCCTTGGACATGAATACGAAGCCTAAAGAGGAAACCAGTGCCACCGCAAAAGTGGCGACAAACGTCAGCGTCTGCATGGTGCCGTCCTGCAGGAGCGTCTCCCCGCTCAGCACGCCAGTAACGCCATCAATTCCGCGCAGCAGCATGACAAGGAGCAGCAGGCCGACGCCTGCCATGACCAGCAGCGCGCCACGTCCGACGGTGCTGTGGCGATCCCGATGCAGGGCGTGCAGGATAAGCGCCGACTGCACCCCGATCACCGCACTTGCTGCGATGACGCGACCCTCAAAGTCATCGAGTAAACCGAGCATGGCCGTTGTCAGTGCTCCCGCCGGAAGCATCAAGTAGGGCCAGTGCAGAGTACGCCCCTGAAAACGAAGCACAGCGGCGTGTAAGTACCCTATTGCGACACAAGTCAGACCGTTCCCAAGCACGATGGAAACCACTTCGCCTACGGAGTAGCGCGACACAAAAAGCAGATACGCAACGGCGTTGATGCCAAGACCCGCCGCCCAAAACTGGAGCCCTTCGTGCCGGTCGCCCCAGGCGACCGTGACCATCGCCAGCGACACCAGCACGCAGACCAGAACGGTCATCAAAAGCAGCGTGGGAATATGCGGCAGCATGGTGGCCCTATTGTCGTTGTCACGACCCGCGTGCGGCGGTACGAACCTTCAATACTTTGCTGTTGCAGCCGGCCGAACCGGGTCGCAGTGGCAAGCGACTTGGCCGACCCGCTCAAGCCGTCGAAGTGCGCTCCTCACTTGCCAGAGAAACCTGGGTCATTCCGGCGCTGCAAGGCTGAGTTTTTCTGCCGCTTCAATGGAAGTTGCCCTGCCGACGGTGCCAACTCTGCCGGACGCGTCGAGCTTGAACACCTGCACCGCAACCGACAGGCGCTGCGCCTGGTCGCGCATGCTCTGGGCCGCCGCAGCGGATTCTTCCACCAGCGCTGCGTTTTGCTGTGTCATCTGGTCGAGCTGGTTGACTGCGTGGTTCACCTGCCCGATGCCGTCCGATTGCTCGGAAGCAGCCGCCGTGATTTCGCCAATGATGTCGCCCACACGTTGCACCGAGCCGACGATTTCGTCCATGGTCGTACCGGCGTTTTGCACCAGGCGCGCGCCGGATTCGACCTTCTCGACCGATGCGCCGATGAGTTGCTTGATTTCGCGCGCTGCTTCGGCCGAGCGCCCGGCCAGGCTGCGCACTTCGCTTGCCACCACGGCAAAACCGCGGCCCTGCTCGCCGGCGCGGGCAGCCTCGACGGCTGCGTTGAGCGCCAGGATGTTGGTCTGGAACGCGATGCTGTCGATCACGCCGATGATGTCGGCAATGCGGCGTGAGCTTTGGTTGATCTCGCCCATCGTGGTCACGACCTCGCCCACGACCTTGCCGCCACGCGCAGCCACTTCTGCGGCAGAGCCGGCGAGCTGGTTGGCCTGGTGGGCGGAATCGGCCGATTGGCGCACCGTGGCGGTCAGCTCCTCCATGCTCTGGGCGGTGGTCTGCAGGCTGCTGGCGGTCTGCTCGGTGCGAATCGAGAGGTCGTGGTTGCCGCTGGCAATCTCGGCGCTGGCGGTGTTGATGTTGTCGACTGCGGTGCGCACTTCCTGCAGCATGTTGAGGTAGCGCAGCCGCATGCCATCGACTTCCTGCACCAGAGCGCCAATCTCATCGCGCTGGTTGGTCTCGAACGCCTGCGTCAGATCGCCCTGCGCCACCAGGGTGACGGCCTGCGTCAACTG
>JAUCDU010000268.1:0-3797 GCA_034674825.1 Giesbergeria sp. | reverse complement strand
TCCGGCGCTGGCTGGTCGATGCGCTCGGCCGGAACACCCAGCGTCTGCAGCATTTGAGCGGTGCCGGGGCCAGGCGACCAAACTCTTGTTTTGATAGCTTCCTGCGCTTGCTGCATAAGCGCTAGAGGCGTATTTGAGCTAAAAAAATGCCGTGCCGCGTTGCCGCTGACGACCATGACGGCGGCGTAGTCCGCCAGGCGGCTGTGTGCCAACTCCAAGGCATGCGGATCGGGCGCTGGGCCTATCTCGATCAGCGGCAGCGCCGCCGTCGCTATGCCCCGCGCCGCCAGTGCTTGCACCCATTGCCCGGCCTCGGGCTCGGGCCGGGTGATGAGGGCGCGCACAGGCGTAACCACCGGAGCGTTCAGTGCGCGCCGCGCTCGCGCAGTTGCGCCGCTACCGCCTGGCCCAGTGCGTCGGCTTGCTCCAGCGTGCTGGCTGGGCCGACGCTGCTCGCGCGCACCAGTGGCGTGCGCAGCTCCGGGTCGCCCCAGGCGGCGTCGATCTGCAGTTGGTCGCCGCGCAGCACCGCATGCGCGGCCAGCGGCATGGAGCAGCTGCCGCCCATGCTGCGGCTTACGGCGCGCTCGGCGGCCACGCGCAGCCAGGTGGGGTGGTGGGCGAACGGCGCCAGGGCGTCGAGCAAATCGTGCCGGTCGGCGCGCACCTCGATGCCCAGCGCCCCCTGGCCGGCCGACGGCAGCATCTCGGCCGGTTCGAATTCGTAGCGGATGCGCTCCTGCAGGCCCAGGCGCTTGAGGCCAGCCGCCGCCAGCACGATGGCCTCGAACTGGCCTTCGTCGAGCTTGCGCAAGCGCGTGTCGAGGTTGCCGCGCAGCGGCTCAATGCGCAGGTCCGGCCGCAGCGCTTGCAGCAGCACCGTGCGGCGCAGGCTTGAGGTGCCGACGACGGCGCCCTGCGGCAAGTCCTGCAGGCGCGCAAAGTTCGGCGAAACGAAAGCGTCGCGCGGGTCTTCGCGCTCCATCACGCAGGCCAGTGCAAAGCCCTCGGGCAGTTCCATCGGAACGTCTTTCAGGGAATGCACGGCGATGTCGGCGCGGCCGTCCTCCAGCGCGGTTTCCAGCTCTTTCACGAACAGGCCTTTGCCGCCGACCTTGGAGAGCGTGCGGTCGAGAATCTGATCGCCCAGCGTCGTCATGCCCAGCAGGCTGACCTGGTGGCCGCGTGCCGCCAGCAAGGCCTGGACATGCTCGGCCTGCCACAGGGCCAGGCGGCTTTCGCGCGTGGCAATAACGATGTTCAGAAGTTTGGATTTCACGGCGCGGACACAGGCAGAAATTGAGCCGAGAATGCTAGCATGCTGCGTTGCAGCAGCGCCCGCCTGGACGCATTCCTGGGAGACAACCGCATGGCCAATGCGCGCAAGCACGACAAAGACCAGCCCCTCATTGAAGACATCCGCCTGCTGGGTCGCATCCTCGGCGATGTGATTCGCGAGCAGGAGGGCGCGGCAGCGTTTGAGCTGATCGAGCAGGTGCGCCAGCTCTCGGTGGCCTTTCGCCGTGACGCCGACCACGAGGCCAACCGGGCGCTCAAAAAGCTGCTCAAGGGCCTGTCGGCCGAGCAGACGGTGAGCGTGATTCGCGCCTTCACCTATTTTTCACATTTGGCCAACCTGGCGGAAGACCGCCACCACATCCGGCGCCGCACCATCCGCGAGCGTGCTGGCGACACGCAGGAGGGCAGCATCGACGTGGCGCTCTCGCGCCTGCGCTGGGCCGGCATTTCGCCGGATCAAATTGCACAGACGCTGGCGAGCAGCTACGTTGCTCCGGTGCTCACCGCCCACCCGACCGAGGTGCAGCGCAAGAGCATTCTGGACGCCGAGCGCGCCATTGCGCAGCTGCTGGCAGCGCGCGGCGACCTGCTCGAACGGGCCCAGCTCTACAACAGCGCCCGCGACGCGCTGACGCCGCGCGAGCTCGCGGCCAACGAAGCGCTGCTGCGCGCCCATGTGACGCAGCTGTGGCAGACGCGGCTGCTGCGCTACACCAAGCTGACCGTGTCGGACGAGATTGAAAACGCACTGAGCTATTACGAAGCCACGTTTTTGCGCCAGATTCCGAAGATCTACGGCGAACTCGAGCTGGCGCTGGGCCAGCGCGGCGTGGCGAGCTTTTTGCGCATGGGCCAGTGGATTGGTGGCGACCGGGACGGCAACCCGAACGTCGGCGCGGCAACGCTGGCGCACGCCCTGCGCCGCCAGAGCGAAGTGGCGCTGCGCCACTACCTGACTGAAGTGCACTTGCTCGGCGCCGAGCTGTCGCTCTCGGCCCGCCTGGTGGCGGTGTCGCCCGCCATGCAGCAGCTGGCAGAGAGTTCCCCCGACACCAGCGAGCACCGCCAGGATGAGCCCTACCGCCGGGCGCTCACCGGCATCTACGCGCGCCTTGCGGCCTCGCTCGCCGACTTGACCGGCGGCCAGGCCGCGCGCCACGCCGTCGCGCCGCAAAACCCGTACGCGAGTGCGCAGGAGTTCCTCGCCGAGCTGCGCACCATTGCCGATTCGCTCACCACGCACCATGGCGAAGCGCTGGGCGCGCAGCGCCTGCACCCGCTGATTCGCGCGGTCGAGGTGTTTGGTTTTCACCTGGCCACGGTGGACCTGCGGCAAAGCTCCGACCAGCACGAGCGCGTGCTGACCGAGCTGCTGGCGACCGCGCGCGTGGCGAGCGACTACGCCGCGCTCGATGAGGCGGCGCGCTGCGCCGTGCTCTTGAGGCTGCTGCAGGATGCGCGGCCGCTGCGCGTCGTGGGCGCGCAGTACAGCACGCACACGCTGGATGAAATTGCGTGCTTTGAAACCGCCCGCACGATGCGCCAGCGCTACGGCGAGGACGCCATCCTGCACTACATCATCAGCCACACCGAGACCGTGAGCGACCTGCTCGAAGTGCTGCTGCTGCAAAAGGAAGTTGGGCTCATGCACGGGAGCCTGGGCACACCCGAAGCCCGCGCCGACCTCATCGTCGTGCCGCTGTTTGAAACCATTGAAGACCTGCGCAACGCCGCCAGCATCATGCGCGGCTTCTACCAGACCCCCGGCGTCGCCGCGCTGGTGCAGCGCTCGGGCGGGCAGCAGGACATCATGCTGGGCTACTCGGACAGCAACAAGGACGGCAGCATCTTCACCAGCAACTGGGAGCTGTACCGCGCCGAGATCGCACTGGTCGAGTTGTTTGACGAACTCTCGGCTTCCACCCCCATCCGGCTGCGCATGTTCCACGGCCGTGGCGGCACCGTGGGGCGCGGCGGCGGCCCGAGCTACCAGGCCATCCTGGCGCAACCCCCCGGTACGGTGCGCGGCCAGATTCGCCTGACCGAGCAGGGCGAAGTCATTGCCTCGAAATACGCCAACCCCGAGATCGGCCGGCGCAACCTGGAAACTCTGGTGGCCGCCACGCTGGAAGCCACGCTGCTCCAGCCCACCAAACCGGCTACGCCCGCGTTTCTGGACGCCGCAGCGCAGCTGTCGGTCGCCAGCATGGCGGCCTACCGGGCGCTGGTGTACGAGACGCCCGGCTTTACCGACTACTTCTTCAGCGCCACGCCGATCCGCGAGATTGCAGAACTCAACATCGGCTCGCGCCCGGCTTCGCGCAAGCCCAGCCAGAAGATCGAAGACTTGCGCGCCATCCCCTGGGGCTTTAGCTGGGGCCAGTGCCGCCTGACCCTGCCGGGCTGGTACGGTTTTGGTTCGGCGGTCGAGGCGTTTTTGGCGGCGGCCGGCAAAGACCCGAAGGCCCAGCTCGCGCTCTTGCGCAAAATGGTGCGCG
>JAUCDU010000267.1:0-3797 GCA_034674825.1 Giesbergeria sp. | reverse complement strand
GCCAGAACACGTCGTGCTCCACCAGCCAGGTCGCCAGCCACTGCTTGGCCTGCACAAAGCCCGGCGCCATGGTCCACTGGAAGGCGCCCAGCGCAAAGCCCAGCATGCCGTAGAGCAACAACAGCGCTTCGTAGCGACCGACGTCCCCCGGCTTGCTGGCGACTATCTCGCTGCCGGGCCAGCGCAGCGTCAATGCGACGGCATCCCTGTGGCCGCTGCAGCGCCCGCACGAATGGCACTGCGAAGCGCTGGCGAGCGCATGCACGTTAAGGAGCGGCGGGCAGTCGACCGCAGGAATGTGGGCCGGTTGCAAATCCCAGGCGGCGCGGTCCACCTTGAAGTGCACCGGTGCCAAGCGGGCGAGCAGGGCAAACACGCCGGTCACCGGGCACAGGTAGCGGCACCACACGCGCTTGCCGCGTCCGTAAACGATGCCGACTGCAATGGCTGCGACGGTGGAGCCGCCAAGAATCACCAGCACGGGTCCGGGATACTCGTACACGCTGATGAGCTGACCGTAGAGCGTCGTACCCAGGAAGCCGACCAGTGGCCAGCCGGGCCAGCGCATCCAGCGCGGGATCGGCAAGCCTTTGCCGGGTCGCCCGACGAATTCGGTCAAAGCACCTTCGGGGCACATCACCCCGCACCAGAAACGCCCAATCAGCAGCATGGAGGCAATGACAAACGGCCACCACACGCCCCAGAACGCGAATTGCGCAAAGCGCGTCAGGCTGGTGAACATGCGCGCATCTTCCGGGGGCATGGGCAAGAATGCCGGCACTGCCACGAGCAAAAAGTACAGCACCACAATGGCCCACTGCAGCCGCGCGATGCGGCGGCGGTTGCGCGCCATCCAGTCGCCCAGCTTGGCGAGCCGGGTGCGCGGAGCACCCGCCATGACGCGCACCGTGCTGACGCCCTCGCGTGTGCGCGTGAAGCTTGTGGCTTGCATGCCTAGGCCTTCACCCGCTGCTGAGCGCGCCCGGGCCACCAGCGCTGCGCCGCCATCAGCGCCCAGAAACCAAAGAACACCATCACATCGGCCGCCGCCGGTCGCGCGCGGTAGCCAAACAAGTCGGCCAGCCATTTGCCGAGGCCCCTGCCGTCGTCCAGCAGCGCGCTGGTGTCCCACAGCGGGTCGATGCCGGGCGGTATCCATTCCATGCCGATGAGGCGGTCGGTTCCCAGCACCAGCATGCCGGCAGCAAACAGCAGCAACAGGTTGGCGCTGACGCGCAGCACCTGGTGCTGGGGCAGCAAGCGCAGACCGCGCGCGGCGGCCCAGGCCGTCAGCGCGGCGGCTCCGAAGCCAGCCAATGCCGAGGGCAGCAATGCGCCCCAGCCCGAGCCGGTGGCAATGCCCTGCAGAAAGATCACGGTTTCCGCGCCCTCGCGCGATACCGCAAGCGCGGCCACTGCGGCAATGCCCCAGGCGCCGCGCAGTTCTGCTGCGCGGTCGAGCGCGCCTTCCATTTCGCGCCGCAGACCGCGGGCGTGGCGGCGCATCCAGAGCACCATGTGCGTCATCAACGCAGCGGCGAAGAGGATCAACAGTGCCTGAAAAATTTCCTGGCCACGGTCCGACAGGCTGCCCAGCGTTCCCTGCATCACGGCCGCAAGCGCGACGGCCAGCGCTGCACCCGCAGCGACCCCGGACCACAAACCGGTGCGCACCCCCCCGCCGCGCCCTGTCGCCCATGCGGCCAGAATGCCGATGACCAGCATGGCTTCAAGGCTTTCGCGCCAGACGATGATGAAGGCATTGAGCATGGGAAGGTCCTAGCGAGCGACGATGTGGCCCTGGGCTGTGTCGGGGTGGAATTCACCAAAAAAGCGATAGCGCCCCGGCTTGAGCGGCGCAAACACCTGGAAGCTGCTGGCGCCAGGCGCGAGCACTTTTTCCTTCTTCAACTCCAGGCTCTCGAACTCTTCTGCTTGCGTGCCGGTGTTGTGCAGCTCCAGCTTGAAGCGGGTGTTCGCGGGCACCACGATTTCGGTCGGGTTGAAGATGCCGTTGTTCATCTCCAGGCGGAAGGTGGGGAGTGCCTGCGCGTGGGCAGCGCCCGCAGCCAGCAAAAGCGCTGCCGCGGTGCTGAGCAACCGTGGTCGTATCTGCATGGTCAAAACCCCACACGCGCGCGCAGGCCGAGCACGGCAATGCGTTTCGCATCTGCGTTGGCGGCCGGCCGCGAAATGACTTGCAGGCTCGGCGTGATCTCCACATGGTCGTTCAGGTGCAGGCGGTAAAACAGCTCGGCGATGCGCTCGGAACCTCGCGCGGCATAGCCGTAGCCGGCAGGGTCGGCGGCCGAGGCCGATGCATAGCGCGCACTGGTGCGCAGCACGCCAAAGGCCACGCCAAGGCCGTCGGAGCCGCGTCGCCAGGCCGAGCCGTCAAGTTCGGCGCCCAGCGTGAGCGCGTTGTCGAACAGCACGCGCCCAGAGGTCTGGTGGCCGTAGCGGGCAAACAAGGTCAGGTCGTCGCTGACGCGCTGGTCCAGCGAAACGCCGATGCCGGCGTGGCGCGCTTCGCTGCCGTCGAAATCGGCACCGCGTGCGTTGCTCCACGCATAGGCGCGGTAGGTGCCCGGCAACTAGTTGATGCGCGGCGACACCCAGGCCTGCGCGATGACGAAAGGCCTGCCGCTGCTGCCACTGAAGTTGGCGCCGTTGCCTGCGCCAAACACGCCAAGCGACGCGCCCCAGGGCATGGCCTTGTCGCTGGTGTTTTCGTAGGCCGCTATGGCGCCCGGAGAAAAACCAAAACGGTCGGCGCCGATGTCGCCGCCCGAATCGAGCAGCGGGTTGTGCACGAACACGTTGTTGCTGAAATGGCGCGTCTCATCGTCGGCGATGGCGTTCTGGTCGAAGAAACCGAACGGGTCGATCTTGCCCAGCGTAAAGGTGGCCTTGTGCGCATCGCCCTCGCCCAGCGGCATGTCGAGCTGGTACCAGGCCTGTGCCAGCGTGAATTGCGTGTCGTCCGGGTCGGTGCCCGAGAAAGTCGTGCTGTTGGCGGTGCCGGTGTAGGTGGGGCGCAGCCCGAGACCTTCCCCCTGGCCAAAGCGGGCGTGCACGAAGACCGTGCCTTTGCTTGCGCCGAAATCACCGCCGGGCAAGGTGACGGCCAGGTCGCCCCGGTAGTTGGCGCGGCTGCGGCCCGACGTCGGGTCGGCCAGCGCATTGCGGCTGGCGTGCTGCACCATGCCCGTCAGGCTGCCTTCGACGCTGATGCCATCGAAGGCTTCGGCCAGTTTCCCGGCGGGGCCTTTCATCGCCTGCTGCTGTGCTTCCACGGCCTTGAGGCGGGTGGCCAGTTCAGGCTCGGTCTCGCTGATGCGGTCGGATGCGAGGGCGGTGCGCAATTGGGTGTTCTGCGCCTCCAGCCGCTCCACGCGCTGTGCCAAGGCCTTGACCTGCGCGATCAGTGCATCGGTGTCGGTCGCAGCGGAGCTGCTAAGGGGAAAGGCGGCGCCTATCGCAGCCACCAGGGCCAGTGCAGTGCCGCCAAAAAGCGTGCGCTGCATTTCAGTACCCACCCTTCTTGCCGACGCCGGCGTAGGTGAAGTCCCATTCCAGTTCCACCGTTTTGAACCAGGGGCGCACGCCGGTCGCACGGTCGGTGTGCCGGCCAAAGTGCATGCCCATGGTGTTTTCCTTGGCGCTTGGCGGGTAGACGGTGAACTTGACGTGGTACTTGCCAGGGCCCGCCAGCTTGACGTTGTCGCCGTAGTGCGGGCCGTCGCTGGCCACCATGGGCATCATGTCGCCGCGAATGACTTCGTTCGACCCCTTCT
>JAUCDU010000266.1:0-3803 GCA_034674825.1 Giesbergeria sp. | reverse complement strand
TCAGACGCGCCACTTCTCCAGCAGTTTTTCCGGGCCCAGGCTGTCGTAGGTCTCGAACGGCTGGTGAATCCACGGGTTGGTGGGCAAATACTCGACCGAGTAATCCGCCTCGAAGCTGGACACACCCTTGGTCCAGATGACAGCGCTGCGCAGCTCTGTAATCGGGTGGTAGTTGGTCTTGAGCATGTCGATCACCGCATGCAGCGTGTGTCCGGTGTCGGCCAAATCGTCCACCAGCAGCACGCGGCCCGCGATCTCGCCCTTGGGCGTGGTGATAAAGCGCGCGATGTCCAGATGCCCCTGCACCGTGCCCGCCTCAGCCCGGTACGAACTGGTGGACATGATGGCCAGCGGCTTGTCGAAAATGCGGCTCAGAATGTCGCCAGGCCGCAAACCACCACGCGCCAGGCACAGGATGGTGTCAAATTCCCAGCCCGACTGGTGCACGCGCAGCGCCAGTTTTTCGATGAGATTGTGGTACTCGTCGTAACTGACGTAGAGGTGCTTGCCGTCTTCGGTCAACATGGAAGTGCTCCTGATTAGATAGCAATAAAATGAATCCGGATGAGCGCTAGGCCCGCATTTAACTTGGAAGAAACGGATGCTGCAGCATGATGGTGTGGTCGCGGTCCGGGCTGGTGGAAACCACCGCCACCGGGACGCCCGTCACATGCTCTATGCGCTGCAGGTACAGGCGCGCGGCAGCCGGCAGCTCGTCGTAGCGTGTCACACCCACGGTCGACTGGGTCCAGCCCTGCATGGTTTCGTACACCGGTTTGCAGCGTGAGATGTCGTCCGCCCCCATGGGAAGAATGTCCACCTGCTCGCCATCGAGTTCATAGCCGATGCACAGTTGCAGTTCGCTAAGGCCGTCGAGTACGTCAAGTTTGGTGATGCACAGTCCCGACAGGCCATTGACCTGCGCGCTGCGCTTGAGAAGAGCAGCGTCAAACCAGCCGCAGCGCCGGCTGCGACCTGTGGTGACGCCCTTCTCGGCGCCCACGGTGCTCATGTGGTAGCCCGGGGTACCGGGGGTCTCCCAATCGAGCTCGGTCGGGAACGGCCCGCCGCCCACGCGCGTGCAATACGCCTTGGTGATGCCCAGCACGTAATGCAGCAGGCCCGGCCCCACGCCCGCGCCGGCCGACGCGTTGCCGGCCACGCAGTTGCTCGACGTGACGTATGGGTAGGTGCCATGGTCGACGTCGAGCAAGGTACCTTGCGCGCCTTCGAACAACAGGTTTTCTCCGCGCAGATGCGCTTCATTCAGCTCACGCGAGACGTCGGCCATCATCGGACGCAGGAAGTCCGCGTGGCGCATGGCCTCCTCGTACACCGCGTCAAACTGCACCTTGCCGTCCTGCAGGTACGGCGCAAGCGCAGTACCCAATGCAAGCCCCTTGGAGCCAAGCCAGGTGGAGAGCACGTGGTTGTGCAGGTCCAGCAATTCGCGCAACTTGGTGGCAAAGCGCTCGGGATGCTTGAGGTCTTGCACCCGCAAGGCGCGGCGCGCAATCTTGTCTTCGTAGGCTGGGCCAATGCCACGCCCGGTGGTGCCGATTCTTTCGCTTCCGCCAGTCTCGCGCGCGTTTTCGCGCGCCAGATCAAGCGCCACGTGGAACGGCAGGATCAAAGGGCAGGCTTCGCTCACCCGCAAACGTGAACGCACCTCCACACCGGCACGCTCCAGCCCTTCAATTTCTTCAATCAACTTGGCGACAGAGAGCACGACGCCATTGCCGATGTAGCACTTCACTCCGGCACGCATGATGCCGCTCGGAATCAGATGCAAAGCCGTCTTCACGCCGTTGATCACCAGCGTATGACCGGCGTTGTGCCCGCCCTGGAAGCGGACCACGCCTTGCGCGCTCTCGGTCAGCCAGTCCACAAGCTTGCCCTTGCCTTCGTCACCCCATTGGGTGCCCACCACAACGACGTTACGCCCTTTGGTACTGTTCATCTCATATCCGGTTCAAAAGTCACACAAGGCTCAGAGTGCACGCGTCACCCATTCGCCACCTACGCTCACAAGCTCCCGGTCGCAGCGAAACTCGTCTACTTCGCTTGCCTGACCCGGCAGAATGCAGACCACGGTTTCGCCAGCCGCGCGCAAGGCCGCAATGGCTGCACGCAAGTCTGCTGCGTCCGCCCAGGGCGCACAAATCACACCGCGCAAGCCGCGCGCAGGCACAATTCCCACGAGCTGCTTCAGATCCATGCCAAAGCCCACCGCCGGACGCCTGCGTCCAAACGCGGCCCCCACGGCGTCGTAGCGCCCGCCTTTGGCAACGGCATCGGTCGCGCCGTGCGCGTACACAGCAAAATGCGCGCCGCTGTAATAGCCATAGCCGCGCAAGTCGGCCAGATCAAAACTGAGTTTCGCGCCGGCGACGCGACTGCCGATCCATTGCAAATCGTCAAGCGCGGCCGCAATGGCGGCCGTGGCCGGCAGCACACGGCGCGCTTCTTCAAGCACGGCGCGATCACCATAGAGCTGCAGCAGCGCCTTAAGCCCCTCGCGCGAAGCGGCAGGAAAGCCTCGCGACAGAATTGCGAGCTCGCTGGCATCTTTGGCAGCCAGTGCCGCGTAGACCGCGCCTCGCGCGTTCGTATCGAGCTGCACCGGCTCGAGCAGGCTGCGCACGATGCGAATGTCGGACATGTCGACGCAGGCGGCGCGCACCTGCGCCACTTCCAGGCAGGCAAGAGCCAGCTCAAGAATTTCGAGGTCGGCTTCGCGTCCTGCGTGACCGTACGTCTCGGCACCGAACTGCAGCGGCTCGCGTGAGACATGCGGGCGGTCGGGCCAGGTGCGCAGCACCGGGCCGCAATAGCAAAGGCGCGTGACGCCGCGGCGATTGAGCAACTGGGCGTCAATACGCGCTGCCTGCTGGGTGGTGTCAGCACGCAAGCCCAGCGTGCGGCCAGACATCTGGTCCACCAGCTTGAAGGTTTGCAGGTCGAGCGCTTCGCCGGTGCCCGTCAGCAGGGAATCGAGATGCTCCAGCAATGGCGGCATGATGAGTTCATAGCCGTAACCCCTGGCGGTATCAAGCAGGCTGCGCCGTAATTCTTCGATGTGGCGCGCCTCGGAAGGCAGCACATCGGCAATGTGATCCGGAAGGACCCAAGCGGACATGTAGAGGGAGTGTGCAGAGAAAAGAGTCGATTCTACCGGCTGCACCACAAGGCACGGCCTCAGCCTTGGCGCGCAGGCGCAGATCGGGCGAGCGCCGCACGCGAAGGGGCGGCTCCGCCCTTTCACCGTGTCGGCGAAACCGCAGCGTTACTTGCGCACGCCGCCTGAAGCACCGCCGGTTTCCGGCGTAGGCGAGCGCAGCGTACGGAAGAAGTCGGACGAAGCGGGGTCTATCACCACCACATCGCTCTTCTTGTTCATCGACGCCTTGTAGGCCTCCAGGCTGCGGTAGAAACGGGCGAACTGCGCGTCGCGACCAAACGCGTCTGCGTATACCTTGGCTGCGGTCGCGTCGCCCTCACCCTTGATCTTTTGCGCGTCACGGTAAGCGTTGGCAATGGTGATTTCGCGCTGGCGGTCTGCGTCGGCGCGTATCTTTTCGCCCTCAGCAAAGCCGGTGGAACGCAGCTCGTTGGCGACCCGCTTGCGTTCTGCCTCCATACGGCGATAGACGGATTCGGTGATGGCCTCGACATAGTCGATACGCGTGATGCGCACATCAACCACGTCCACGCCCCAGGGCTTGGCGCCGCGGACAGACTCCAATACTTCGCGCTTGACGTCCGCCATCAACTCTTCACGCCTGAGAGAGAGCAACTCTTTG
>JAUCDU010000265.1:0-3849 GCA_034674825.1 Giesbergeria sp. | reverse complement strand
GCTCAACGGCGTGCAGGTGGCCAACAACCAGGCCGCCTTCGAGTGGGGCCGGCGCTGCGCGCACGACCTGGCGGCGGTGCAGGCCCTGCTGGCGCCTGCGCAGGTGATTGAATTCGTGAAAAAGCCCACGCTTGCCAACCTGCTGGCACGGCGCGTGGAATTCCTCACGGCGTACCAGAACGCGGCTTATGCGGGCGAATACCAGGCCTTTGTCGCCAAAGTGCAGGCGGCGGAAACGAAGCTGGCTGGCAGCAAGCGTCTGGCCGAGGCGGTGGCGCGCTACCTGTTCAAACTCATGGCCTACAAAGATGAGTACGAGGTCGCGCGCCTGCACACCGACCGCAGCTTTACCGACAAGATTGCCGGCATGTTCGAAGGCGATTACAAGGTGGTGCACCACTTGGCGCCGCCGCTGCTGGCGAAACGCAACGAAAAAGGCGAACTGATCAAACAGGGCTACGGCCCCTGGATGCGCTCGGCTTTTGGCGTGCTGGCCAAATTCAAGGGGCTGCGTGGTAGCGCGCTCGATCCGTTTGGCTACAGCGCCGAGCGCAAGACCGAGCGCGCACTGATTGGCGAGTACCGTGCCTGCATCGAAGAGCTTCTGAAGGGTTTGAGCAGCGAAAACCTGGCCCTGGCGGTGGAAATTGCCAGCATCCCGGAGGACATTCGTGGCTACGGGCATGTGAAGGAGCGGCACCTTGTCAGCGCCCGCGCCAAGTGGGATGCGCTGATGGCGCGCTGGCGCAATCCAGGCGTTGGTCGAAAAGTCGCGTAATTTGCTATCGAATAAATAGCTTATAGCGCTTGCTACCTGAGCGCTAGAACTGTTTTTTGATCATAATTTTCGCGCAAGCGCGTTGTGCGGACGCTTGCCGATGGGCGATGTCGCGGCGCAAAAGCCGCCCGCATACAATGGCGCGCTTGCGGTTTTGCCGCCCCCTTTGCGTCCGCCGCCTTCGTGTTCGCGTGCGCTGCCCCGTTTTTCTTGGAGTTTCCAGTGTTCATTTCTTCTGCTTTTGCCCAGACCGCACCTGCCGCCGCTGCGGGTGGCGACATGATGTCCACGATCACCGGCATGTTGCCGCTGGTGTTGATGTTCGTGGTGCTCTACTTCGTGATGATCCGCCCGCAGATGAAGCGCCAGAAAGAGCATCGCGCCATGGTCGAGGCCATTGCCAAGGGCGACGAAGTGGTGATTGGCGGCGGCATGCTGGGCCGCGTCACCCAACTGTCCGAGCAGTACCTGAGCGTGGAAATTGCCAGCGGTGTCGAGGTGCAAGTGCAGCGCGCGACCGTCGTGCAAGTCCTTCCCAAGGGAACGCTGAAGTAATTTAGCGCTCCCACTGGTCCACAACCAGTGCCTGCGGTGCTGCGCTTTGGCGCACCGCCTTCTTTCGTTTTCCGCGTAGGGACGCCCGAACATGAATCGTTTTCCGCTTTGGAGGTACGCCATTCTGGTGGTGGTGCTCCTCGTCGCCGTGCTCTACACCCTGCCAAACTTCTTTGGCGAGGCGCCAGCGGTGCAGGTTTCGTCCGCCAAGGCGACGGTGAAGGTCGATGCCGCAGTAGAGGCGCGCGTCAGAGACGCGCTCGCGGCCGCTGGTGTGAGTACCGATCTGCTGCAGCTGGAGGGAACATCGGTACGGGCGCGATTCGACACGCCGGACGAGCAGCTCAAGGCCAAAGACGTGATCGAAAAGGCCTTGATTCCCGACCCACAGGACCCGGCGTACATCGTCGCGCTCAACCTGGTGTCGCGCTCTCCCGCCTGGCTCTCGGCGATTCACGCCGCACCGATGTATCTGGGCCTGGACTTGCGCGGCGGCGTGCACTTCATGCTTCAGGTGGACATGCAGGCGGCGCTGACGAAAAAGGCGGAGTCGCTGGCTGGCGACCTGCGCCTTTCGCTGCGCGACAAGAACATCCGCCACGGCGGCATCTCGCGCGACGGCGACACCATCGAAATCCGCCTGCGCGACGAAGCGATGCTGACGGCCGCGCGCAACCTGATCGCGGACGAGTTTCCTGACTTGCAGGTCGTCGCCACGGGCGACGCCGATGGCGGTCAGCGCCTGCGCGCCAGCATCAAGCCCGAGGCAACCAGGCGCGTGCAGGAGCAGGCGCTCAAGCAGAACATTACGACTTTGCACAATCGGATCAACGAGCTCGGCGTGGCCGAGCCGGTGATTCAGCAGCAAGGGCTGGACCGCATCGTCGTGCAATTGCCCGGCGTTCAGGACACCGCCAAGGCCAAAGATATTCTGGGACGCACAGCCACCTTGGAAGTGCGCATGGTCGACGAGGGCACCGAAGCGCGTGCCGCCGAAATCGGCAATGGCCCAGTGCCGTTCGGAGACGAAAAATACCTGGACCGCAACCAGCGCCCGGTGATCGTCAAGAAACAGGTGATTCTCACGGGTGAGAACCTGACCGACGCCCAGCCAGGTTTTGACAGCCAGACCCAGGAGCCCACCGTCAACCTCACCCTGGACGCCAAGGGCTCGCGACTGTTCAAGGACATCACGCGCGACAACATCGGCAAGCGCATGGCGATCGTGTTGTTTGAAAAAGGCAAGGGCGAAGTCGTGACAGCCCCGGTCATCCGCTCGGAAATTGGCGGCGGTCGGGTGCAGATCTCGGGCAGCATGACGACGGTAGAAGCGAACGACACGGCGCTGCTGCTGCGTGCGGGCTCGCTGGCCGCCCCGATGGAAATCATCGAAGAATTCACCATCGGCCCGAGCCTGGGTGCCGACAATATTGCGCGCGGCATCAACAGCGTGATTTGGGGCATGCTGGTCATCGTGGCCTTCATGTGCTTCTACTACATGCTGTTTGGCGTGATCTCGAGCATTTCCCTGACGGTCAATTTGTTGATGCTGATTGCGGTGCTCTCGATGCTGCAGGCAACCCTCACCCTGCCCGGTATTGCCGCAATGGCGCTGGCGATTGGTGTGGCCATCGATTCGAACGTGTTGATCAACGAACGCATCCGTGAGGAATTGCGCGAGGGGGCTTCACCGCAAATGGCGATCCATACCGGTTACGAGCGTGCCTGGACGACGATTCTGGACTCCAACGTGACGACGCTCGTCGCGGGTCTCGCTCTGCTCGCTTTTGGTTCTGGCCCCGTGCGGGGTTTTGCCGTGGTGCACGTGCTCGGCATTCTGACCAGCATGTTCTCGGCGGTGTTTTTCTCGCGGGGCATGGTCAACCTCTGGTACGGCGGTAGAAAGAAGCTCCAGACGCTCTCCATCGGGCAGATCTGGAAACCCGAGGCGACCACTACCGCCGTGGCAAAGACACGGTAAACCGAGCACTTTTTGGCGCCTGCCGCGTTGCAGGCGCCGGGCACCTGCTACAGGAATAGAAAGAGAACGACATGGAATTTTTCCGCATCAAGAAGGACATTCCCTTCATGAAGCACGCGTTGATCTTCAACGCGATCTCCTTCAGCACCTTCGTGCTGGCGGTGTTTTTCCTGTTCTCGCGGGGCCTGCATCTGTCGGTGGAATTCACCGGTGGCACGGTGATGGAAGTGGCCTACAGCCAGCCAGTCGAGCTGTCCAAGGTGCGCGAAGCTGTAGCAGGCGTGGGATTTGCAGACGTCCAGGTGCAAAACTTCGGGACTGCTCGCGACGTGATGATTCGTCTGCCGGTACAAAAAGGTGTGACTTCGGCGCAGCAGAGCGAGCGTGTGCTCGGGGCGCTCAAGGCGGCGGACCCGGAAGTCACGCTGCGCCGCACAGAATTCGTTGGCCCCCAGGTGGGCGATGAACTGGTCAAGGGCGGCCTGATGGCGCTGGGCATGGTGGTGCTGGGCATCGTGGTGTAGCTGGCGTTTCG
>JAUCDU010000264.1:0-3942 GCA_034674825.1 Giesbergeria sp. | reverse complement strand
CGCGCTCGGCCCAGAACACGGTGGATGCATCGCCCACCTGGATGCGCTGGGGCGAGCCTTTGCGCAGCAGATGGTTCAGGGCCGTGGTGTAGGCAAAAGACGCTTGCACGCTGACCGGTGCGTTTTCACCCTGGCGTTCGTGCTTGCCATAGGACTCGAAAGACCGTGCGTTGAACGCGATGATGTTGCATCCTGCCGCCTGCCCGCCCCAGACCTCCTTGATGACAGATTCATTCAAGGCGATGGGAACATTAGCCCTGCCGGAAACCAAACAATTTCCACGAACACCGCCGCTTGAAACTGCTCCCGTAAAAACGGCTTCAAATGCATGGCGAACGGATTGGCGCTCATGCACCCCTTCGATATCGCCTTGCAGTTGGAAGATAAGCACGGGGTCTCTTTTTTCAAAATCTTCCGTACAGCCAAAACGTTCAAGCAAAGAGGCAACCGCATTCGGATGTTGTTGTAAGCCAGTGCAAAACCGTTGCACAGCTTGTACCCCGGGGTCTTCGAGTTCGCCCAGCCAGGTCTGCATGGTTTCAATGAAGCTGGCGAGCTTGATGTCCCCCTTGTTCCCTGTGCCAAGAACAAAGCTGGCGTTATCCCAAAGTAGGTTGGCATCTTTGCCGCTGTTGGTGTGTTTCATCGCCTGCTTGCCAATCGCGGTGACCAAGCGCTCGGCAGGAATCAGTTTTCCTTTTTGCTTGTCGCCAAGCGCATTCAGCGCGATGCAATCCCCCTGGGTGTTGAGCACCAGTGCGTAGTCCACCCCTCGGCGTATCCAGCCTTCACGCGGCAGATCGTCGCAGCGGTCGTAGTAATCATGAAGCGCTTGCAAGATCATCCGCGTGTCTCCGAAAAAGCGGGCACCTGCACCCGGCCCGATTCCAGCTTGGCGTCGAAAAAGCGCGGCTGGGGATCGGCAGGGTTGCGGAAATCCAGGTCGTGCAGCATCCAGCCCAGGGAACGGGTCTCATCAATCGGCGGCGGCTGTGGCGTATCCCGCTCCACCAGCACAAAATCCGCGGCAAATTCGCGGCAACCCAGGTAGGGCTGGTTTACGCACTGCCCTTTGCGGGCGCGGCGAGCGAACATTTCGGCGTATTTGATGAGCGGGTCGGTACTGCGCTCGGTCAGCTCTAGATCGGCATGAATGCGGTAGGCCACATCGCGCAGCAGCAGGCTGGCACGCTGTTGGCGCTCATCCTCTACGTACAGGCCCAGCTTGCCGCTGTTTGCGGCCATGGCGTGCTGCACGTTGCGCGTGGAGACCACCGCGCTGACCTCGTTGCGCCGCAGATTCATCCAGCGGATGGGCCGCAGCACCTCGATGCAATGCACACGCCAGCGGATTTGCGGCTTCCACAAAATGGACTCGAAAACGGCGCGCGCGGCCGACGGCGTCATGACCTCGTAGGACACGCGCTCGACCTTCATCTCCGGGCGCGTAAAGCAGGCCAAGGGGCCTGCGATTTGCAGACAAAAACGGGACATCAGGAACTCTCCTCCTTCAACTGACAAAACCGCCAGGGTTGTAGATCGCATCGTCATCGAGCAGGCCGAGCGCATCGTCGTACAGGTTGTGCGCATCCACCTGCACGAACAAGCCCGGCATGGGCAGAGTGAGGCTGCCTTGCGCCAACATCCTGTCGGCCACGCGTTTCGGGATGCTGACGGTATAGCGCTGCAGTTTGCGCATCAGCCAGCGCTGCGGGCCTTCGGCGGCCAAGATGCGCAGCAACTTTTCAATCTCATTGTGTTGCGCCGCATAGCGCACGACCACGCTGGCACTGCCCTCGTCGTCAATCAGCCGAAAAGCTTCGGCGGCGCTGCGAAACTGCACCGCCAACGTGGCAGGGTTGACTTTGAGCTTGTCCACAATGGCGTGCGCATCCAGCGCCTGGCTGTAATAGAACTCGCGGAAATAGCGCTCGAACAGCGGACGCGCCAGTGGGTCGGCCTGCTGCCCCTGCAGCGTGCTCACGCAGGCCTGCGCCGCCTTGAGCAAGGTACCTTTGGGCGGCTGCTCGGGCGGCACAAAGACCACCACGCGGCCCTTCTCCAGCAGCAACCCTTCGCGGTTGCAGCGCCCTGCCGCCTGGGCGATGGAATCGAGCCCGGCCAGGGCGCGGTAGACCACGGGAAAGTCCATGTCCACCCCGGCCTCGACCAGCTGGGTGCTAACCACGCGCAGAGGTTGTAAATCTCGCCCCTCGCGCTTGGCCCGCAGCCGCTCCTTGATGTGGGCGATGACGGCCTGGCGGTGTGCGCCGCACATCAGCGCCGACAGGTGCAACGTGCCCGGCGGCATCAGGCCATGCAGGGTGCGCGCGGCCTTGCGCGTGCTGACGATGGCGAGCACGCAGTCTTCAACAGCGAGCTGCGCGGCGACATCCTCCCAGGGCGTAGGCGCGTTCCAGTCTTGCGGCAGCTGCACGCGCACGCGGTTCAGGGCGGCAAAGAGGGCATCAGGATGGGCAATGATTTCGCGCACATTCTTCAGCCCGCGCAGGTTTTTGCTGGCATCGAAATACGCCGTGCTGGCCAGCGCCGGTTGCGTAGCGGTACACAGCAGCACCGTCACGCCGTAGTGCGCCACCAGCAGGTTGAGCACGTCCAAAATCGGCTGCAAGAACGCGGGCGGCAATTGCTGCGCTTCATCGAGCACGATGACGCTGCCAGCGATGCGGTGCAGCTTGCGGCAGCGCGAGGTCTTGGCGGCAAACAGCGACTCAAAGAGCTGCACATTGGTGGTGACGATGAGCGGCGCGTCCCAGTTCTCGCAGGCCAGGCGGCTGCGCGCGGTTTCCTGCTGCGGGTCGGCTTCGGCCTGGCTGTGGTGTTCGACCAGCACCTCGTCGCCCAACGCGGCGAACACGCCGCGGAACACATCCGCCGTCTGCTCGATGATGCTGGTGTAGGGAATGGCGTAGATCACGCGCCGCTGGCCATGCTGCTGGGCGTGTTCGAGTGCAAAGGCCAGGCTGGACAGCGTCTTGCCGCCGCCCGTGGGCACGGTGAGCGAGAAGAAGCCCGGCGCATCCGCCGCCCGGGCGCGGCACTGGCGCAGGATGTCGGCGCGCAGGGCGTTGACGGGCGTATCACGCACTGGCAGCGCAGCCATCCAGGTGTTGAATGCCTGATGCATATCCGCCAGTGTGGGAAAGCCGCTGCGCCGCACGGGCCTATCAGCGTCGAAATGCGCCTCGGTATCGAGGAAATCCGCGTCCACCAGGCAGGAGAACAGCATCCGCACCCACAGCGCAAAACCTTCCTTGCCACCGGGAATGGCTTTCAAATCCGGCACGAAATCGCCCGCGTCCAGGATGGCCTGTGGGGGTTGGGCAGCCAGCGCTTCCTGCAGTTCCTGCGCGCTGTCGGCGCTCTCCAGGCGCGCGGCCAAATCGCCCTCCCAATCCGCCAGCCCGGCATGGTGGCCGGCAATCAGGTAGGCCAGCACATGGCCGTAGGGCAGCTTGGGCTGGTTGAGTTGCTCTATTGCCCACAGCGCGCCAGCCGCGGAATGGGTTTTCTCGCGCCCGGCCACCTTGTGTTCGATGTGGGCGTCTTGCGCGTGACGCACATAACGTTGAAAGCCCGGGCGATACTTGCCCAGGTCGTGCCACAAACCGGCCACAGCGGCCCACTGGCCTGAAAATTCATCCTGGTTGCAGCCTCGGGCGAACCGGCGCGCCTGGTCGGCGACGCTCGTCAAATGAGCATTCAATAAATGCCCCCCAGAGTGGGCCAGGAACTGCGACATGCAAAACTCCCTCTGACAAGCTTTATCTGTATTCAATCGTCACTTTACATTGTTATTTGTAACGAAAATAGCGACAAAAACTTTGCATTGGCACAACACCTGTTTTTGATCTTCCATGCTCGACACCATCGCCGTCATCGACTTTGAAACCACCGGCATGACGCCCGCGCACGGCGCGC